>CAYRQY010000001.1:0-51460 GCA_964426435.1 uncultured Rikenellaceae bacterium
CCATCTCGAGGGCTTTAGCTCCTTTGGTGGCGCCCCCGTCCCAGATCACCTGGTTTATATCGACGGTGAACCGGTACTGTTCGTGGGGAAGGGGCTTAATCATGTCTGCAAGACCGGGTATCGGCGACGATTCGAATACACCTTTCAGGTTAACCACGTCGGAATTGTATATCAGGCTTGCTCCTGCATTCAGATCAGGCAGCCGGTTTTTTGAGAGATTGCTTAACCTTATGTCTGAAATATCCGATAAAGCCTCTTTCTCCCCGGCAAGTGCACTGGCCCTGCCTGCCATATCGTAACAATCCCTCAGAGTAAGGGCTTTCTGCGGGAAACTATCAGATAAGCTTATTATCAGAAGAAGGATTAATCCGGGTAATCTTTTTCTCATGTTCATATATTTTCTTTCAATCGTTCAGTACGGTAGAACAGCATTTATGCTATTTCCTGAGGGCCCTGATCACGAAATCAGCGGCAAACTCTTTTCTCTGATCAATATATTTATTGAAGTCAAGGTCAACTTTTTCGAACAATACCTCCAGGATATTTCTTGCGGCGAAGGGGAAAATGCTTAATGCAGCCATCGATGTCATTATCTGGGGAAGTGTGTCAGGAGTAATGTTATACCTTTTCATCTCATCGCCGTGCTTCTCGATCAGTGTTGACCAGATTGCACCTGCGTTCATTTTTCCGACAAGCTTCCTTATTCTTTCAGGGTTTCGGTTAACCTCACCGAGGATAAAAGCCGGAAGCCGCGGATTCTGCTGAAGGAAGGCTATGTGCTCCCGGAAGAAGAATCTTACCTTTTCTTCGAGGTTCAGCTTCTCGTCGAAGACCGGAGCCAGTTTCCCAAGCATTATTTCAGCAATCTGTTCAAACACCGCATCGAAAAGCCTTTCCTTGGTCCGGAAATAATAATGAAGAAGAGCCTTGTTGATCCCGGCGAGTTCGGCGATCTCTTTCATCCGGGCGCCATCCTTTCCCTTCCTGATGAATACCTCCTTGGCCGCTTCAAATATCTTCTCCTCTGTCTGTTTCTCCTGGATCGTCATAGATAGTTGACCATTAGATTTAACTGGAAAGATTAAATAAGTAGTTTAACCAAAGAGTCAAAAATAATATAATTCTTTTTATTTTCAAATTTTTTTTTGGAAAAATAGATACTGACCCGGATGCTGAGACCTGGTGAAGAGTGTTGAAATTACCACTTGACTCATGAAAGGAGTGTGTAAACATCGGATAATCAATAAGTCTGAACTTCAAACCATCGGGTGGTTGGCAAACTTGACAAAATGATGTAAATTCGGAGGGACGAATTATTGTCTTACGGATCGATCATGTCTCTCGAAGGATTTGATTTGCAGGCGATTCAGAAGCAATGAACCAACTGACTAACCAAAATAAAATGATATGGCGAAATTAGCGATGCTTGGCGCCGGTTTCATCGGCGATTTTTACACCTACGGGCTTCACGGGCTGAGAAGCCGCGATAAGGTACATATAATATATTCAAGGGATGATTCACGCGGCAAAGCCTTTGCGATGAAACACGGGATACCGAAGTGGACAACCTCCATGAAGGCCGCAGTTGAGGACCCGGAGGTTGATGCGGTGGTTATAGGACTTCCGAATAATCTTCATCTCGAGGCAGTTAAGCTTGCCGCCGCAGCCCGCAAGCCTGTTCTTTGCACCAAGCCACTGGGCCGTAACGGAGAAGAGGCCTACACGATGCTGGAGGCAGTTGAAAAGGCCGGCTTATTCAACGGCTATCTCGAAGATCTTGTGTACACGCCGAAGACGCTCAAGGCAATTGAGTCGGTACAGGCAGGTACGCTTGGACAGGTAACATGGGTGCGGTCGAGGGAGACTCATCCGGGCCCGCACAGCAATTGGTTCTGGACCAAGGAGATCTCAGGTGGCGGCGTTTTACTTGATATGGGTTGTCACTGCATTGAGATAGCAAGGAATTATATTGGGAAGGATATCCGCCCGGTAGAAGTGATTGCTGTGGCAGATACCCTTGTGAAGCCTATTGAAGCCGAAGATAATGCTCTCGGATGGGTGAGGTATGAGAACGGGGCCATAGGGCAGTTTGAGGTTAGCTGGACATTCCGGGGCGGGATGGATCTGCGCGATGAGGTGATGGGTACTGAAGGCACGATATGGGTAAACAATTTCCTCAGGACAGGTTTTGAAATGTTCACAGCAGGGGGGAAGAAAGGATATGTGGCGGAGAAGGCGGAAACAGAATCCGGCTGGATATTCCCGGTGGGTGATGAGATTGCGGAACTCGGCTATTTCAGTATGTTTACCGATATGTTCAATGCACTTGACTCGAAAGCCTCACCGATGGAGACCTTTTACGACGGTTATGTAGTTAATGAGATAATGGACGCGTGCTACCGCTCTGCAAAGTCGAAGAGATGGGAGCCCGTGAAACTCAGGACCTGGAGAGGGAAAGAGAAAGCCGAAGCCATATCGGCCATACGTGATTACGACAATGATCACCTCTTCGTGAAGGAGGAGAGAATGCCCGACGGTTCGGTTAAGCTGATACTGAAGGAAAAAAAGACAGGAAAGATCATACAGAAAATCCAAACAAGGTAGTAGAGACGCCCATCTTGGGCGTCTCTGCCACTTTATTAGGTATGTCACTGAATTATAATATGATATTATGAGAAGAACGATGATAATTTCAGGCATTGGAGGTACAATGCTTCTCGGATTTTCCGCAATGCTCAGGATCCTGCATCTGCCCCTTTCGGGTACGCTTTTTACGGTGGGAGCCTTGCTCCTTGCGCTCATATTTCTGCCTGCCGCTGTTGTCGTGTTTATGAAAGAGGGAAAGAGTGTGAGTATAAAATTCATATTCCTGGTATTAGCAATACCTGGCTTGTTAATGGGATTTGCACTGTTTTTTCCAGGCAATAAAAGTGAATACGTAAAGGGATTCTATGAGCAGCAGTATCAGCAGGAGGCTCTTCTGAATTACCAGAGGGACAGGAATACTGCTGAAGCCATGGTCCATCAGTACATGTTTTCATACAGGGATATTAACGAAATCCACAGAAGGACCAGTAACCTTATGGCTATAGTCACCAGTATTGAGATTGAAATGGTAAAGACGGCGGAAGGGACTCCCGGAAATCCGCTGCAGGATCCGCCGCAGCTCACCGGATCGGGAGTTGCGACAGGTATCAGCTACAGAGACCTTTCAAATCCCTTTTCAACTTTCCCGCCTGAACAGATCCTGAATCCGGGCACGGTAAAACGCGAAGAACTGGACAAGGCGATGGAAACTTATACGGGATTCCTGGAAGGAATTCTCGGAACAGAAGGTATGGAGATCATAGGGCCGTTGCTTAATCACTCCTCTTTGCTGCCCGGCGGTAAAGACGGGAAAGGCAATGTTGCTCTGATGCCGGCCCTGCATGCCGTAACGGTACTGAAAAACCGTATCCTGCTCGCAGAGATAGCATCGGTAAAGATGCTTTTAATACCTCAGGAATCAGAATAAAATGAACGATATGAAGAAAAACTTATATATCCCCGGAGCAGCAGCGGTACTTATAACCACAACGGGTGTGCTGTTTAAGATCAATCATTTACCGGGCGCGTCAATAATATTGACAACAGGTATTGCATTACTGGTAATACTCTTCCTTCCCCTCGCGCTTTCGGACCATTTCAGGGTATCCGGAAACAGAAAAACCCTGCCTCTCTACATTGTTGCCTGGATGCTATGCCTGTTGGTTTTTGCAGCAATCCTCTTCAAAATAGTGCAGGGGCCGCGAACGGATCAGTCCTCAGCGAGCCGGATTAATGATGCTCTGGTTCTTTCGCATCATTATAAGGATTTCGACAGGTCGCTTGCCAGGGTGGATGAATTCTTTACAATTGAGACCGGTTCGCCGGAATACCGCAGGCTCCTTATGACCATTGACAGTACACTTAAGCTTATTGATGAATGCAGGGAGAAGCTGCTTGACAATGCGGGATTTTCCGTTGAGCAGTGGAATCTGTTTCCGGTTGCTTCAGCCAGCCTCGATTCAAGGGAGGCTGTCAGGAAGGTAATGTTTTCCGGGGCCAGGCCTCTAAGGATTGATCAGCTTCAAGGGAACCTGGAAGTCATACTGGAATCGTTCAGTCAGGTAACCGTATTGGGCGATCTGTCCCGCGTTGCTCCCATTCTCCTTAAGTTTGGCGGGCCGGGACACTCAGCGATGAAATGGCGCTCGGAAATGTTCTCCGAAAACCACCTTTCGTGGGTACTGGTTTACCTCGAAAGCCTGAAGGTCAATCTTAAGATGTTAAGACTGAATGCGACGCTGAAATCATACTGACACTTTCTGCGGTTGCCGGTTCTCCTGCAGGAACCTTATTTTACCGGTACCAGGTGCATGGCAAATCCGTTATTTGCTGCAAGGATTGCAGGATAACGGGTGTTTCTTTCAAACTCCAGCCTGTCGATTCTAACGTGAGTGCGGGTCCCCATCGATGGATCGTCGGAGTAGACCGATGCAATGTAATTCACCCCTGGCGACAGGAAGGAGAAATTGATATCAATTGTTACCGGTTCCTCTCCGTTTATTCCGCCGATGAACCACTCCTCTCCCTTCCGGCGGGCAATAACTCCGTATTCTCCGATCCTGGCATGGAGGACTTTTGTTTCGTCCCAGACAGTAGGCACGTTATCGAAGAACTCAAGTTCGGGCTCATTGCCAATATAGTTTGTTGTGCCCCACAGTCCATCCTTTTTGTCCGGAGCGTCTGCTACCTTATCATACCAGTAAAGGAACTGGAGGGGTGAGAAGATGCAGACCGCCTTTGCAAGCTGTGAGGCATGTGATCCCATTTTATTCTGCACCCTCTCGTTAAAATAGCAGATTGTGTTATCGCCGGCACCTGCAAGCATCCTGGTAAACATTGTAATGAGTGTGTGTTTATTGGGAGGGCTCTCCTCATCGCCCCGTATCCCCTCCTGAGTCAGCAGGTTAGGGTAAGTTCTTGAGAAGCCTGTCGGCCTGTATTCATCATGGATGTCGACAACCATCCTGTATTCTGCAGCTTTCCTGACAGATTCATGCAGCCAGCGGGTTACCTCCTGAGAGCCAACCTGAACGAAACCGAATTTGATGCCGGAGACCCCCCATTCCCTGTAGAGGGGCAGCAGGTCGTCGAGCTGTCTCTCAAGGGCTCTCCTGTTTACATAAAGCAAGACCTTTATTCCTTTTGAGTCTGCATAACTTATTATTTCCTTCAGGTCAAGGGGTCCTTTCGACCTGGCAGGGTCAAGTGTGACGGTAGTCGCATCTGATTCTTCATTGTTCTCGGGACCATACCAGCCCGCATCGAACTCAACATACTGCATGTTATGCGACGAGGTGAAATCGATACAGGCTTTTGCACCGGCCGTGGTAAGAGTTACTTCTCTGAGGGCTTTGCCCGGTGTGATCCACGAAACATCTTCAATTTCACACGGGTCGTTCAGATTCTTGATGATATAATTCTTTTCAAGGAGATCTCCCGGCCCTTTGCCTGCCATGACAACCCTCCAGGGACTTGTGAAAGGAAGAGCTTTCCGGACGGGGCTGTCGAGGAAAGATACGACGGAGGTTGTTCCGGCTGTGTCGGGATTGAACTTCATCCTTGCGAAATCGACCAGGCTGGCTTCTGCAATGGCTACGGTAAAGGAGTCGTCGAATTCAACCACCAGCGGACGTTCACAACCCTTTACAATCCCTGTGAGAGGAACCCTGGAATATTGTGCCTGTGCGCGTGCCGCCGACCAGGCAGGGTAATCTCCGGGGAACCTGAAAAGAATATTCTCACTCGCAACAACAGCGGAATCTGAGTCCGGGGTTCCCGGTATCTCCCATGCAAATGCAGCTCCCTCATCATATACACGACAAATAACATTGATTCTCGAACCTCCTGACCTGAGATACAGTTTCGTCATGTTATAATTGTCGGGCACCTCCCTTCTTTCACCGAAATCATTTATCCAGGTATTCCTGACCGATTCCGTTTCACGCCTTACGATCTTAAAGTCACCGGACAGGTCCAATGCAGGGGAGTTGATCATAACCGGGGAGGGTTCAAGAACCTCTCTGCCCCATGCGGCGACCGAGAATCGGAAGATACCCCTGTTGTCACCATCACTTTTTGTAGTTATTTGCATCCTGATACTCCCGTCGGGGGATTCAATATCAGCGGTATATATTCCTGCGCAGCCCGACAGAGCTGTAATTAGGAAGAAAATAATGGCTCTTATAAGGATCTTTTCCATAATTAATCGTCTTCAATGAATTACACCTGAAAAATATGGCTCTGTCAGAATCTCAAAACAGTCTGCCTTCCGGATGAGATATTAATTCAGGAAAAGCTTAATATCATCTTCAACCGTACCGATACCTGCTATACCGAATTTCCCGACAAGCACCTTCGCTACGTTTGGCGAAAGGAATCCGGGAAGGGTAGGCCCAAGGTGAATATTCTTCACTCCAAGAAATAACAGCGCAAGGAGTACGATAACAGCCTTCTGCTCGTACCATGCTATATTATATGCTATCGGCAGGTCGTTGATATCATCGAGACCGAAAACTTCCTTCAGCTTGAGTGCTATAACGGCAAGTGAGTATGAGTCGTTGCACTGACCAGCATCAAGCACCCGCGGGATGCCGTTGATATCGCCAAGGCCTAGCTTGTTGTAACGGTATTTTGCGCATCCTGCCGTAAGGATAACTGTATCTTCGGGAAGAGCCTGTGCAAACTCGGTGTAATAGTTTCTGTCTTTAAACCGTCCGTCGCATCCGGCCATTACGAAGAACTTCCTGATTGCACCCGACTTGACTGCTTCAACAACCTTGTCGGCAAGTGAAATCACCTGGTTATGGGCGAAACCTCCTGTTATTTCACCTTTCTCTATTTCAACCGGAGGTTCACATTTCTTTGCATGCTCAATTATTTCGGAAAAGTCTTTCCGTCCGCCTTCCGGCCTGTCGGGAATATGCCTGAATCCCGTGAATCCTGCAGCACCTGTTGTGTAAACCTTATCCGAATATGAAGCTCCTGACTTTGGAGGAACGATGCAGTTGGTGGTAAAAAGGACCGGACCCCTGAAAGTTTCGAATTCCTCTTTCTGTCTCCACCACGAACTGCCGTAATTACCCACAAAATGGCAATATTTCTTGAAAGCAGGATAATAATTGGCCGGCAGCATTTCGCTGTGGGTGTAAACATCCACACCGGTGCCCTCAGTCTGGATAAGAAGGTCCTCCATATCTCTCAGGTCGTGTCCGCTTATAAGTATCCCGGGGTTGTTCCGCACTCCGATATTGACTTTTGTGATTTCCGGATTTCCGTATGTTGAGGTGTTCGCTTTATCGAGAAGGGCCATGGCTGTAACACCGAACCGGCCTGTTTCCCTAACCAGTGAAACAAGCTGATCGGCCGTGAGGGAATCGTCAGTTGTGGCAACCAGGGCATCCTGCATGAATTTGTAGATCGATTTATCCTCAAAACCCAGATTATAGGCATGCTCCGTATATGCTGCCATGCCTTTCACCCCGTAGATCACAAGTTCGCGGAGCGACCTTATATCTTCATTTTCGGTCGAAAGAACGCCCACTGAGTTGTTCTTCTGTTCGAATTCTTCAACTGTATCACCCTTCCAGGTGGCAGAGTCGTGCAGATTTGACGGCACATGGCCTCCTGCCTTCAATAACTGTTCCCTGATCTCATCTCTAAGTCTGAGCCCTTTACGGATCTTTACAACAAACCGGTCGAAATCGAAATTTGCATTCGTGATTGTCATAAACAACCCGTCGACTAAGAATTTGTTAACTTTCTCATTCTCTATTCCCAGTTCCCTGGCGCGGGTGCTGAACAGACTTATCCCCTTGATTACATAAACGAGAAGATCCTGCATATTTGCTACCTCCGGTTTTTTACCGCATACACCTACAACGGTGCACCCGGTACATTTTGCTGTCTCCTGACACTGATAACAAAACATATTCATAAAATTGGCTTTATTGATTATTAACTATTATTATCCTTATTTTCTTTTTCCGAATTATTACGATGGCCTCTGAAATCTGAGAACACAAAATTAAGAATTTTAAATATATTGAATTTGTAACAATTGTTACAGGATGAATTGATCAATCTATTTAACGGCACTGTCTGGAGTAGCTATTGGCAGAATACTCTTGATTCTGGTAAAATAATATAAAAATATCTCACCACCCCTGTTCAGACAGGGGTATATTAAATAAAAAGTATATAAATTCAATATAAATATAAAGAATAAGGGGGGTGTATTTAAATAATAGTAGAAAATCAGTAAAAATTATAATATATTTGCTGCCTTAAATTAAATCTGTTTAATTCATAACAGAATTGTATAAATTAAGAAGGATATATATGAATAAGTTAAAACTTGCTTTCGGTTTCTGTTTGACTCTGTTTTCTGCAATTTCCTCTCACGGATTATTATCACAGGAAGTCACTGCTCCCAGGTGGAATCCGGGCATCGATCTTGTCAGCAGCTATGCGTGGAGAGGGTCAATAATAGGATCAGGTCCGGCGGTACAGCCCCAGCTGGAGGTTTCATCAGGAAATTTTACGGCGGGTGCATGGGGATCCTTTGACTTCAACGGATTTGCCGAAACGGATCTATATTTCTTGTTTAATATCACGCCCTCTTTTTATGCAGGAATAACCGATTATTATTATCCTGACCTTCCTTTATTTAATTATACAGTAGAGTCTGGTTCGCATGCTTTTGAGCTGAACCTTGGCTTTTCGCCCGGAAATTTCAGTTTCCAGGCCAATTACGTTTTTAACAAGGCCGGAGGTGTGGGGTCTGCAGGAGGCGATAAATATCTTGAAGCGGGTTACGGATTCGGAGCTGTAACTCTCTTCGCAGGGGCAGGCGACGGATGGCATACCTTCGATCCTGAATCGGGCAAAGGGAAGTTTAAGGTATGCAACATTGGAATAGAAGCAGTTAAGATTTTGAAATTGACCGGAACCTTTGAACTGCCATTGAAAGCACAGCTGATATTTAATCCCGATCAGGAAAGACTCTTCATTGTTGCAGGGATAACTTTCTGACAATTATTTCATCCTAATCTGTCAAGAAACATATAATTCTTCAGGTACCCCTATTATTAGCAGGGCTACAATAGAAAAAAGTATATAATAAATGCAATATACCTATAAAAAATAGGGGTGTAAATAAAAAATAATATAATATATTTTGTAATAACCCTTGAAAAGTATATGTTTGTGCTCTTAAAATATCAGGTTTAACAATAATTGACTATTTTATGAGCACCTTACTTAAAAAGTTACTTTTTATTCTGATCCTGCCGGTAATTTCGGTTACCATTCTGTATGGTTCCGATGGCAATGGAATTGATTCAGGCGACACAGCCTGGATGCTGACTTCAACGGCACTGGTTTTGCTTATGATTCCCGGACTTGCGATGTTTTACGGGGGACTTGTGAGGAGCAAGAATGTTCTTGGGACCATAATGCACAGCTTTGTTGCAATGGGTATTATCAGTGTATTATGGGTTATACTGGGGTACAGTATGTGCTTTGGGCCTAATGTTCTTGGAGGCCTTTTCGGCTGGGACAAAGGCTATTTTCTTCTGAGGGGGATTGATTCCACCATAATGGAAGAGGGAATTCCGGAGTATGTTTTTTCTATGTTCCAGGGAAAGTTTGCCATTATTACCCCTGCTCTTATTGCCGGTGCCTTTGCAGAACGGATCTCGTTCAAGGCCTACTGCTTCTTTATTGCTATATGGAGCATACTGGTTTATAATCCTTTATGTCATTGGGTCTGGGCATCCGACGGATTTCTTTTCAATCTGGGTGCAATGGGTGCCATAGATTTTGCCGGCGGTACCGTGGTGCATATTTCAGCAGGTGTTAGCGGGCTTGTTGCAGCCCTGTTTTTAGGAGCACGAAGAGGTTATCCATACAGGGTGATACCTCCCAATAACCTTGTTTTAACAATGCTTGGCGCCGGGCTTCTCTGGGTAGGCTGGTTCGGGTTCAATGCAGGGAGCAGCATATCAAGCGGACTGAGTACCGCCCAGGCACTAACTGCCACGCAGGTGGCAGCTGCAGCGGGTGCTCTCTCCTGGGTGATAGTTGAAAGCTTCCACCAGGGAAAGTCGACAAGCCTCGGTTTTGCCAGCGGGATACTGGCTGGGCTTGTAGCGGTAACACCTGCGGCAGGTGTTGTTGAGCCCTATGGAGCACTTATCATAGGAATAGTTGCTTCGGTCGTCTGCTACATGGCCATCCAGCTGAAAAACAAGCTTGGCTACGACGATAGTCTTGACGCATTCGGCATACACGGTGTGGGAGGAATTACAGGGGCCCTGCTGTTGACCTTCTTCATACGCAATTCATGGATGGAGGAGGCTGCTGCTGTCACAAACGGTTCATGGACAGTGTGGAATCAGCTTGGGGTGCAGGCCCTGGCAGTGCTTATTGCTTTGGCTTATGCCGGCCTGATGACATTCCTGATCATTATTGCACTTAACAAAATCATACCGGTCAGATCATCGAGCAGTGAAGAGATGGCCGGACTCGACAGGGCTTACCACGGCGAAAGAGGATACGGTATGCTGAACCCTAATTAGTAAACTGAAAAAATCAGAAGAAATGAAACTTATATCGGCTATAATAAGAGAGGTGCAGCTTGAAAGAGTGCGCGAGGCACTTATCGAGGCAGAAATTACAAGAATAACCGTAAGCCGTGTATCAGGCCACGGACGCCAGAGAATAGAGGAGGTCTACAGGGGCAGGAAAATTATCCCCGGACTCATCCCCAAGATCAGGATCGATATAGCAGTCAACGACAGTTTTGTCGACATTACCGTGGATACAATACTGAAGTCGGCCCGCACGAACGGCCTTGAAGGCAATGTGGGAGACGGGAAAATATTCATCACACCGCTTGAAGAGTGCATAAGGATAAGAACAGGCGAAAGAGGAAGCAGTGCAATCTGATAAGAGAGACTGGTTAGTTGGTTGATTAAAGAACCCGGTAATGCAACCGGGTTCTTTTGTTAATACCCGGACATCCTCAGATAATCTCAAAATCGTTGCGTGCAACGAACCTTTCAGTTATATCTTATGACTTTTCCTTTTGCCTTCTGTCTTTTTACTCTTTACTCTTTACTTTTTACTTTTTCCTTTTGTCTTTTGTCTTTTGTCTTTTGTCTTTTATCTTTTCTTCCTATCTTTACATAGTGTTTCCTTTTGTGCTAAATCATAAGGCTTATGCTTGTAAGAACCTATTCAAGCGCTGTAACGGGCATTGACGCCGTCACAGTGACCATTGAGGTAAACGTGTCGGTGGGGATACGTTTCTTTCTTGTAGGGCTCCCCGACAGCGCGGTCAAGGAGAGCCAGCAGAGGATCGAATCGGCGCTGAGGGTGATGGGATTTCACTGGCCCGGCAGGCAGGTAGTCATTAACATGGCTCCGGCCGATATACGCAAGGAGGGCTCTTCGTACGATCTTCCGCTTGCAATCGGTATCCTCGCTGCCGACGGCAAGATTGAACGGAGGGAGCTTGAGTCGTTCATCATTGTGGGCGAGCTCTCACTCGACGGCACCCTTCAGCCTGTAAAGGGTGTTCTCCCGATAGCACTCAGGGCAAGGAGCGCCGGTTACAGGGGAGTTATTGTACCCGTTAAGAATGCACGCGAGGCAGCTGTTGTCGACGGACTGGAGGTTTACGGTATGGAGAAGATCGGCGATGTTCTTGAATTCTTCAACGGCACCAGGCACTTCACCCCCGTTAAGGTGGACCTGATGGAGATTTTTAATAACGGGGCTAATAAATATGATATCGATTTCTCTGATGTTCGTGGTCAGGAGAACGTTAAACGGGCACTGGAGGTTGCCGCCGCAGGGGGGCATAATATAATAATGATCGGCCCGCCTGGATCCGGCAAGACGATGCTTGCCAAACGTATTCCGACTATCATACCTCCGCTGACACCCGAGGAGGCGCTCGAGACAACGAAGATTCACTCAGTGGCCGGCAAGATCGACCACCACACTGCCCTGATGGTTAAGAGACCCTTCAGGTCGCCCCATCATACTATCTCCGATGTTGCCCTCGTTGGCGGGGGTTCATTCCCCCAGCCGGGGGAGATATCGCTGGGACATAACGGGGTGTTGTTCCTCGACGAACTGCCCGAATTCAAGCGGAGTGTCCTCGAAGTGATGAGACAACCGCTTGAGGATAGGATAATTACCATCTCACGGGCAAAGACAACAGTCGATTACCCTGCAAGCTTTATGCTGGTCGCTTCGATGAACCCATGCCCCTGTGGGTTTCATAATCACCCCGACAGGGAGTGTATGTGCTCACATGGGATGGTGCAGAAATATCTCAACCGCATTTCGGGCCCGCTGCTCGACCGTATCGATATTCATATCGAGGTTGTTCCGGTAAATTACGAAAAGCTGGCCGACAGGGGTCCGGCCGAGCCCTCATCGGCCGTGCGCGAAAGAGTGGTAAATGCACGGGCAGTGCAGGCCCGAAGATTCTCAAATGTGAAAGGGATCTATGCCAATGCCCAGATGACACCTTCGATGCAGAGAAGATACTGCCAGCCCGACGAGACAGGCGGCAGGCTGCTCAAGACGGCAATGGAAATGAGGGGACTTTCGGCAAGGGCTTACGACCGTATACTCAAGGTGGCGCGGACAATAGCCGACCTGGCTGAAGCGGAGAACATAAACTCAGAACATATTTCCGAGGCAATAAACTACAGGAACCTCGACAGGGAGGGGTGGGCCGGATAATTAAGTATGTAAGCAGGGGATTTATCTGATATCGGACCTGGTTCTATTCCAGAAGGAGTGCAGCAGCCCCGATCATCCCGGCATCCGACTCAGCCTGCGATCTTACAATCGCTATCGGGTCATAGATCATCTCCCCGGCAAGCTCGTAGAACCTGCTCTTTATCCGTTCGAAATAGAAATCCCCGAGATTCATAAGGCCACCGCCAAGAATGATCACAGGCGGATTGAAAACCTGGAAGATATTGTAAATGCCAATGCCTATATAATCGGCGCAATCGGTAACAATCGACGTGCAGAGCGGATCACCGGCGTCAAGTCCCTGCTTCAGCAATATCCCGTCCACCTTTGAATAGTCAAAATTTTCCGTTATGGCCAGACGGCTCACAATCCCCTCCTCGCTTTTCTTCCTGAACATCTGCGGCAGCGTGAGCCCGCATGCACATGCCATAAGGCAGCCCCTGTTGCCGCAGGTGCAGATATAGTCACTGCCGGGATCAACTATTGTATGGCCGAACTCTCCTGCCGTTCCTGTCATCCCCCTGTAGATCCTGCCGCTGAGAATGATACCCGCACCTATTCCCGAACTGATCGTAAGAAAGATAAGGTCGTTGTAGCCTCGTCCTGCCCCAAACCTCAACTCGCAGTATGCCTGGGCATTGGCGTCATTATCCAGCCTTACCGGCACGGTGAAATGTTTGCTTAACATATCACGTAACGGAAAATTCCTGAAGCCTTTCAGGTTGGATGTGGTGATGGTGTAACCGTCGCGGTAACGTATATGACCGGGAAAACCAACGCCTATACCTTCTGTGTCTTTCTCTGAAATTCCGTTTGCTGCAAGCAGTTGTTTTATCAGTTGTGCGATATAGTCAACAATCTCAAAATCACTTCTCTCAGTGTGATCATACACTGTCAGCTTATCGAGGATGGTACCATCGGGATGGACGAGACCCAGCGATAGCTTGGTGCCGCCAAGGTCAACGCCGCAAAGTAGTTTTTCCATATATTCTATAATGACTGTTCGGTTCGGGCAATAATATCGTTCTGGGTATCAGGCGACAGTGTTGTGAAGAAAGCTGAATAACCTGCCACCCTTACAATAAGATCGCGGTATTTCTCGGGATTCTTCTGGGCGGCCAGCAGTGTCTGCCGCGATACGATGTTATACTGAACATGCCATCCTTTCAGGGTGGTGAAAAAGG
The DNA here is from genome assembly GCA_964426435.1 of uncultured Rikenellaceae bacterium. Taxonomy (GTDB): domain Bacteria; phylum Bacteroidota; class Bacteroidia; order Bacteroidales; family VadinHA17; genus LD21. The sequence continues at coordinate 14,049 of CAYRQY010000001.1, forward strand.
TCCCGAGAATTGAGAGCAGTTTCTTTTTATCCGACTCTTCCGAGATGACCGACGGCGAGAGTTTCTGGTTAAGAAGAACTCCACCGAGGATCTTATCCGTCGGCAGCCTGGCTACCGATTTGAATACAGCTGTCGGCCCGAGCACATCTGTTCCCGACGATGGAGAACTTCCTTCGGCAAGAGGGGTGAAGGCCTTTCGTCCGTCGGGTGTTGCAGGTACGACCGAACCGGAGGGTACGTTGGCCGAGATGCTTGATGTTCCCGCATAATACCTGCATCCGACAGGACCCCTGCCGGCCCTTGTTGTTCTGTATTTTTCGAGTTCGTTTATATAGTCCATATATGCCTCCCGGAGCAGAAGATCGGTATAATCCTCGTCGTTGCCGTATTTGGGAGCATAGTTGAGCAGGATCTGTCGTATCCTTTCTCCCTCTTTCCCCTCAAAATTGTTCTGAAGGTACTTCATCAGGTCCTCCCTGCTGATCTTTCTTTCTTCGAATACCAGCTTTTTGATGGCGGCCAGTGAATTGCCCAGGTTGGCGATACCGACCTGCAGGCCGGAAATAAAATCATACACCGAGCCGCCCTCCTTGATGGTCCTGCCACGCTCAATACAGTCATCCACAAATGCCGAGCAGAGTATATCGGGGACCATTTCCTCGAGTGCCAGGTCGGCAGCCCTGTCGATTTCTACCGAGGCGCGGGTATAAAATTCCATCTGGTGTTTCCATGCCTTCATAAGGTCACCGAACTCCACGAACTCTTCGAACCGGCCGGTACCTTTGTGAAATACCTTTCCCGACATTGTATCGAGACCATCGTTCATGGCAGCGAGAAAGACCCGCATGAAATTTATGAAGCTCATTCCTGTGCAGCGGTATCCCCATTTACCCGGAACAGCAACCTCAATACATCCGATTGCCGAATAATTGTAAGCATCTTCCCTGCTCACCCCGAGCCTGATGAAAGAGGGGATCACGATCTCATCGTTATTAAAGGCCGGCATTCCAAATCCTTTCTCAACAACCCTCATGCACTCCATCATGAAATCGTTGCTGATGTTCCTGTGGAACCTCACAGAGAGGTTGGGCTGGGTAAGCTTCATCATACCGACCGACCTGAGGATAAGGTAGCTCAGTTCGTTGACTGCATCTTTCCCGTCGGTGGTCTGCCCGCCTATAGTCACATTCTGGTACAGCGGACCACCGGCTGAATATCGGGTATGCGACCAGGATCGTATTTTATTGACAGAAAGCAACTTGAGCCACATGTTACCAAGCAGCTCCATCGCAAAATCGCTTGTGATTGTTCCGGTTTGAATGTCATTTATGTAAAATCTGTATAGATACTGGTCCATTCTTCCGAGTGAGACAGAGTGCCCGTTGCTCTCTATCTGTAGAACCAGCTGTATAAACCAGGTAAGCTGAAGAGCCTGGTAGAAATTTTCCGGAGGCTTCTCTGATATATGCCTGCAATTGTCTCTTATGACCAATAATTCTGATTTACGGTCATAATCCGGTTCCTTTTCCGATAATTCCCCGGCAAGATTCTCATATCTTTTTATGAACCTGATTAAGGATTCAATCCCTTTTGTGAGTGCAGGGTAGAATTCGCTTTTTGGTGAATATTCAGGATCATCAGTATTAAGTGATCCGAATTTAGAATTAATATGGTCGAGATAACCCTTAAGTCCGGTTTCCAGGATCCTCTCATTATTAACTGCAATGTGTGCATCGCCCGAAGTAAGGTTCCCTTCCGCCCTTATGATCCTTGCCTCATGGATTTCCCTGTTAAGGGGTGACATAAGCGAGTAGCCCCTTTCAATAAGAGTCCTGCCCTCCCACCATTTGCAGATCTCCCTGAGCTCTTTCTTCTGTTCTTCCGTAACAAAGAATGCATCACCCGGGCGTTTATCGAGCTCATCAATTTCGTTTTGGATCCAGGCAACTACATACTCCGGGAAAACAGGGGCTGCCCTCGGTTTCGATGACTGGTTTCCTGCGAGCAGACTCCCGTCTTCAATATATATCGACATCCCTGCAAGTGTTTTCTCCAGGGCCAGGGCTCTTTTTACAATCACAGGAAGTGATTCGTTCTCCCTGTAAACTTCCGTGTAGATCCTTGCTCTTTCAGTGCATATCGTTGAAGGGGCCGAGAGCAGTTCTTCACGAAGTCTGGCTATCCTTTCCGTTATAAAAGCCTGTTTTGTTTCCGCGATCATTCAGAGCACAATTTTTGCAGTTATTCCTTCTTTCAATGCCATTTCAACGTAAGGTTCAAGATCGGTCCCAACAAGGCGCCTGCGGTTGCTGTAGCTGTAGTCGCGCCCGAGCATCCTGTACTTCTCTGCGCCAAAGTTATTAAAAGGAATTAAATGTACCTCCCTTGCGTTTTGCAGCGTGCCGGCAAAAGAGATTATTTCCCGCATTTCCGTTTCCGTATGATTAAATGACGGGATCACCGGTATCCGTATGGTATAGACGGCCCCTGATCTGTCGAGATTTCTGAAGTTTTCCATGACAAGCTGAATCTCCCCGCCGGTAAATTCCCTGAATTTTGCCTCGTCGGTATGTTTGAGGTCGGCCAGGAACATATCCGTAGTATCTGTATACGGTTTGATCTTCTCCCATTCAGTATGAAGGGAAGTTTCTATTGCCAGGTTTATTTCTCTTTGCTTTAATCCTTTAACGAGTTTTCTCAATTCTGGACCCTGCATAAAGGGCTCCCCTCCCGAGAGGGTTACTCCGCCGCTGCAGGTCGTAAAGAAAGGATCATCTTTACTGATCTCGCTGATCAACTCTGCAGGTTTTTTATTTTCGCCTGTTACGACAAGTGCTTTGGAAGGACATACATCATTAAAGGGGAGGGGATCGGAAATTAATTCTCTTCTTATCACTGGTCTCCCATCCTTCATTATTATCGCTCCGTTCCCGGCAAGAGCGCAATCACCGAACCCGTGGCACAACCTTTTGTCGTACATAATTGAGGGTAAGGGATCCTGGCTCTCGGGATTATTACACCACTGGCATCGCAGGGGGCAACCTTTGAAAAAGATAATTGTCCGGATACCCTCTCCGTCGTGAATGGAATATCTCTGTATATTGAAGACAGTGAGCATACTATTCCGCAGCAGGGATTGTAATCCCTGCTATCATCGTCTGGATTTCCCTTCTTCTGCCTGCCAGGTCAGAAACAAGCTCTTTGCTTGTGACAGACTTCCACCAGTAACGGAAGGTGTTGAATCTTTCCTTTGCAATCTCCTGGTAGAAAAGTACCATGTAACCTGTAACAGGAACCAGGAGCGCAATAAGAAAGCCTGTCAGCCCGGCAAGGCTGGCACCGACGATAAGTATAGCGGGAAAATAAAACAGGTATAGCAGGGTTCCCGTGCTGATATATACAGAGCTGTAAAACCTCGGATCTTTGATCAGCCTGCTGCAGATGGTGCGGGGGACAATAAAGGGGAGCAGGTTGGCCAGGAATCCGGCGATGAAAACAGGGAGACCTGCTATTACAGTAAAATATCTAAGCCAGCCCCAGTCTAGTTTCCTTGCCACATTTTCATCCTTCAGCCTGTGCTTTTTGAGCAGATCCGTATAGGCTTTTACCTTCTCCCTGACAGTGCCGGTCAGTTCCGGGGATGTCCTGGTTATGTGATTTATTTTTTCACTCAGCTTCTTCTCGGCAAGCCGCCGTTCGTCGGTGTCGAAACGCCATCTGAAGAAAGGATGGATGATATCGTTTCTTGCCATGACAAAGAGGTGTTCAGCCATTTCATCATTCGCCGGATCTTCAACAATAATTACCTCCTTGTGCAGGCCGGCATCGCACCTGGCATTGAACATAAGCAGGGCTTTTGCGGGCTGCTCCTTATACAGGCTGGTTAACTCTTTGATGCTGAATGAGTCGTGAAAATTGATCATCACCTCTTTCCTGAAACTGGCCGGGTAGGTATAATTGATACCAACCGGTACCACATGAACGTCAAGCCCGAACTTCTCTTCTGCCCCGAAAGCAAGGCGGGCAGTTCCTTTCCTCAGCTTCTGGAGCCGTTTTTCCTGGACGCAGATCCCTTCGGAGAACATTATGAAATTACCGTTTTTCCTGAGAATCTCGTAAATGTCGGTGAAAGTTTCAAGGTTCTTATGCACGTTCTCAAGGCCCTCCTCCATCCTGTAAACGGGTGTTACGTTAAGTTCCCTGAGACAAAACCGTGCAAAAGGTTTCCTGAACATGTCAGCCCTCATTGTGAAATGTATCGGCTGAGGCAGGTACGACCCGACCAGTATCCCGTCCATGAAGGAATTCTGATGATTACCAACGAAAAGAAGCGGTTTTTCGAGAGGTACTTTTTTCAGGTTTGAGTAGAATATCCGCCTGAAAAAAGCCCTGAAGGTGAAGGGAGGAACTATATATTTCAGAAACCTGCTAAACATAACATTAATTTTGTTGATTCCAGTCCCTGGTTCTTTTTGCGCAAGACCGGGTAAGTCAGTTTTATCCTTTGCCTTTTACATTTAACCGTCTGCGCCAGTCTGATACAATTTATCCGGTGGTTAAGATACTTACAAATATGGTACTGACATTATTTTTACGGAATAAATTTTCGGAACATACTCATTTATAGCCTCTTGTTATTATTATTACTTATTTAAGCTAGGTATAAATACGTATAGGCGGATCTTATTTGCATTTCGCAGGTTAATTGTTATTTTTGAGCAATTAAAACCATCCTGATCGGAATATAATGAATATAGATCTTATACGCGCAATCCGGCACAAAATAAGGGACGAGCGCCTGATGCTGGTTTACAGGGGAGTAATTACCCAGGACAATTCAATACCTTTGCTGATGGTTCTTGAGAAGGAGATGGAGGATTCCGAGTTCAGTTTCACAGGTAGGAAAAGAGTCTTCATGTTCGTCCTCGAAAGCCTCCAGAATGTTTCAAGGCACGGTAAGAACGATAGTTCTGCCGGGATGTCGCTTGTTGTTTATTCAAAACACCAGGGCGGCTATACCGTTGCCACCGGAAATCTTATAGACAAAATGGAAGTCCCGGAATTAAAGGTAAGGCTGGATGAAATCAACAGACTGGATAATAAGGAAATAAGGGAAGTATACAGGCGGATGCTCAGCACTTCGGAGTTCAACGAAAAAGGAGGAGCAGGGCTTGGTCTCCTGGAGATGGCAAGAGCCACGGGCAGCAGGCTTGATTACGACTTTGTTGAGATGAACGGGGACCACGCTTATTTTATTCTTACAAAGACAGTTGATTCAACCGGAACCGGTGTTCATCCCGAACATCAGATCATGCATTTAAACGGAAAGTCATTCACAGAGATCGAAAAGCTGATGTCGGAAAATAGTGTATACTTCATCTGGTCGGGTCACATCAGTCCCGAGGTCAGCAAGGAGGTTCTTACGTTCACGGAAACCAGGCTGAGCGAGGGTGATGTCGAGGGAAAAGTGAGGCGAAGGGTGTTCAGTATTATGGTTGAGATCCTTGAGAATGTTGGCAAGTACAGTCCCGGAAGGCATGAAGAGGAAGAATCGGGGATGCCGGTGGCAATAATAAGGTTTGAGGACAACAATTTTATCCTTACAACAGGAAACCTCGTACTTAACTCTGCCATTGAAGAACTCAGCAACAAGCTTGAAATAGTAAACTATTATAATGGCAACGGGCTGAAAGACCTTTTTATCAAGTCGCTTGCCGTTCAGAAAACAGATACTGACAGCACGGGAAATATGGGATTGATAGATATGGCCAGAAAATCGGGAAGCAGGCTTGAATATCTGTTTGAACCGGTTGATGATGATTATTCATATTTCATCCTGACAGTCAGGGTGGAAAATTACCCCGACTGACCTGCTGTCTTAAGCATCAGCTTTTCCCCATCCCATTCCGCGTAGCTGCTGTGCCTTACCCAGTCGCCGAGAAAGATTACCATACTGCCTGAAGCAAGCACGTGCGACATGGCAAGATGCCTGTGACCAAAGATGAAATAGTCAATATCTTCTTTTTCAAGCACTCCTTTTGAATATTTAATCAGATCCTCTTTCTCCTCACCCATGTATTCAAGCATGATTCCCTTTCCGAGCCGTGAATGGAGCGACCATTTGTGTCCTATGCCGACACCTATTGAAGGATGAAGGGCTGAATATAACCTTCGGAGTAATTTGTTTCTGAAAATGGAGAGGAGTATTCTGTAACCCGTATTTTCCGAGCCCAGACCCTCCCCGTGTGCAATATGAAATTTCTTTCCGTTAAGAACCGCTGTATATGGAGATGTATGGATGATCATCCCGCATTCGCCCGACAGATAATCGGTAACCCACATATCGTGGTTGCCGGTAAAGAAATGAACAGGTATTCCGGAATCAGTTATTGAGGCTATCGTTCCGAGGAAGCGGGTAAAGCCCCTCGGCACAACCAGTTTGTACTCCCACCAGAAATCAAAGATATCACCCACAAGAAATATCTCAGAGGCATCTGACCTTATTTCTTCAAGCCATTGAACAACCCTTTTTTCCCTTACTGCTGGTATGGTGCCTGCAGTCAGTCCAAGATGGAAATCGGAAGCAAGATATATTTTTCCTTTCTCTCTCAAATTCCCTCTACCTGTTAAAAAGTTGTTCGAGTTTAATCTGAAGCGCCCTGCCATGCAGGTTTGAGCCGATCACCCCGCCGTTTTTGTCGAACAGGTAGTTTGCAGGCAGGGTTCGTACATTGAACAGCCTTGCATTTACCGGGTTCCGGGGGTCGTCCTCGCGTGTGTTGATCCAGGGCAATTCATCAAATTTTACCGCCCTTCTCCAGGCTTCCTCATCCTCATCAAGGTTAATCTGGTATATCTCGAATCCGCTGCGGTTGTACCTTCTGTAAAACTCCTTCAGCTGAATGTTGTCCGCAATGCATTCTCTCGATCCTGCCGACCAGAAAGAGAGAAGTACATACTTGCCTTTAAGTGATGACAATGCTATTCTTCTGCCGTTTATATCGACCAGGTTGGGATCGAGTTTTGTTTCGGGCAGCTGATCAGCCATTTGCATGAACTGGTTCCTGTAAAGCTGGTCCATCTCATTCTTAAGATCCCGCTGAAGCGCCTGGACATGCTTGGATCTGGGGTAGTATTTACCCAGTGTGTCTGCAACGAGCTTCATATACTGAAGATCGCGGCTCTCGTGGAGTACATAGGTCTGGTCGTCAACCCTCTGGTAAAGAGCTTTTATTGAAGCCATTGAATGAAGGTTGGTAATGATGAATTCAATATTCTGGCGTCGCAGGTCCTTAATGATATCTGTATACACTTTTTCGATCTCAGGGCCTTTTTCCTCAAAACCGGGTTCCCCGGATGCAGTTTCATATGCTGACCTTAGGGAATCAAGCTTTATTTTCCCCTGGGCAAGCCTGAGGTCAAGCATTCTTACCTTCTCCGAACCTTCCGATCCTGTAAGGGTATAATCATCGAACAATCTCTCTCCCCTGAACGAAATCCTGATCTTCTCTCCGGGCTCAGCAAGTATGGTGACAAAATCAGTGGCGGAATACCCTAAATGGTAGAAGTCGGGCTCGTCCGACTTTACCCGGAAGCTGAACGTCCCGCTCCTGCTGATCTTTGATGAATCAATAAGCACGGGAGTGTCGATAATGATCCTCCTGAGATAGATCGTTTTTTGTCTGGCATTCTTTATTTCACCGTTTACGGTGAAGGAATTTCTTTTCTGGCAGGCTGAAAGGATCAGCACCGGAATAAGCAGTATAACAATTCTTTTCATTGCCTGATTCATAGTTGTTCAAATACTTCAGCTAGTTTAACATTAAGGGCATTACCCCTCAGATTGGTTGCAATCACCCTTCCTTCCCTGTCGAGAAGAAGATTATAGGGGATTGAATTGATCCTGTACAATGGCACCACTTCGGAGTTCCAGTATTTGATATCGCTCACATGGATCCATCGTCCGAGATTATCTTCCCTGATGCCCCTTATCCACGCCTCCCTCGATTTGTCGAGCGATACCTGGTATATCTGGAAGCCTCTTTTATGATAGAGGTTAAATGCTTCCACAAGGGTTGGATTCTCCCTTCTGCAGGGTGCACACCATGAAGCCCAAAAATCGAGAAGCACAACGGATCCCCTTGTGGATGACAACCTGATGGTGTCGCCGTCGGGATTTGGGAGTGAGATTTCCGGAGCCTCCCTGTTGAGAGATGGCTCATCATATGAAGGCCTGTCATACCCGTATCGTTCTGCAAGCTCAACAACCTGCTGGCGAAGAGCCTGTACAGGTTCATAATCGGGGTAATTCCTGTACATGGCAGAATCAACCTTTATGAAGTATTTCAGATCATCCTCGGGATTGAGCACATAAACTCCCGGGGCTATCTGCTGGTACAGGGCGACAAGACTAACCAGCGAGGTTATGTTATCATCAATATACCTCTTTGTATACAGGTTCAGTTCATTAAGGTAACCCTGGGCAGTAAGATCGAGGGAATCCATTATTTCTGCAAGGCGGGGGCTGTCGAGGTTAAGCCTGTAAATATCTCCAAGGTCTCTTATACTGTTGATAGTCTCCTGAAGTCTTTTATTGTAATCGACCATAAGCCGGGTTCCCCGCGATCCGGTCACGGAGGCAGGATAATTGAGCGAGTCGAACTTTGCGGTTATTTTAATTTTATCTCCCGGCTCAAAAAGCATTGTGAGAAAGTTATTTTGATTAATTTTGAGCAGGTAAAAAGAAGGATGTTTCACACCCCTTTGAAAGTAGAAGTTTCCATCATCAGATATTATGACAGAATCTACAGTTACAAGTTCGTTTGACTTTAATTCATCAAGAAACAAATATGTGCCCGGAACGGGATTCTCAAGCTTGCCGGATACCTCCACCCGGGCATTCCTGCAGCTGGCAGCGGCAAGAAGCATAATAAACAAATATATCAGCGGTCTGTCCATCGGAACTACTGGTTGGTAACAAATATTTTTAAATAATTGAGATGCAAAGTTATTCTTTTTTTTATCCCGCGGAAAGGGCATGCATTAATATAGCAGCCAACAGCCGGGCATGTGTGCCCCGGGGGTTTGTGAACAGGGTTAAAACTCATGATTGTTTTGCTTTGTAAAATAATATTGGTTAACTTAAAAAACTTTTTATACCTGATTATACACTTTTGTTATGAGCTACATAAAGTTCGATAAAGGTCAGATCGTCAACCTTGAGTATTCGCTTTCCAGGGAGATCATAAGAACAAACAGGGCCGGATCCTATTCCTGCTATACAATTTTAGGGTCCAATACCCGCAAATACCATGGATGCCTCATCTGTCCCGTCGACGAGTTCGGAGGCGAGAGGTATGTTCTGCTTTCTGCAATTGATGTGACAGTAGTGAATAATGATCGTTCATTCAATACCGGTTTAAGAAAGTATAAGGGCGATTACTATAATCCCAAGGGGCATAAGTATCTTGAAGGTATTGATATAGAGAGCATTCCGATCAGGACATACAGGGTTGGGGGGGTCTTTATCAAGCAGGAAAGACTTCTTGTTCATTATGAAGAGCAATTTCTTGCACGGTTAACGATACTCGAAGCATCGGAAGCGATGAAGATACAGGTGCGTCCCTTCCTGGCATTCAGGGGCATCCATGAGCTGACTCATGCCAATATGGCGGCCAATACAAAGGTTGAATATGTTGAGAACGGTATAAGAATGAAACTTTACGAGGGGTTTCCATATCTCAATATGCAATTTTCAGCCAGGGCGGAATTTATTCATGTACCCGACTGGCACCTGGGGGTTGAGTATACCGAAGAACAGAAACGGGGGTATGATTACACTGAGGATCTTTTCACACCCGGCTTTTTCGAGATTGATGCCGCTGAAGGAGATGTGCTGGTTTTCTCTGCCTCAACAAAAGAGGAAAAACCTTCGGGTTTAAAGACGAAATTCACAAGGACAGTCAACGGCAAGATTCCGCGAAACAATTTTATCAACTGCCTGAGGAATGCCGCCATGCAGTTCATCGAAAGAAGACATGGCATGACTTTTATAATTGCAGGCTTCCCGTGGTTCGGGTCGTGGGGCCGCGATACATTTATTGCCCTGCCCGGACTCGCCCTGGCAAGGCATAAACTCACACTTTTCAGGGAGGTTCTCGATACCCAGGTAGTAAGGATGAAGGACGGGCTCTTTCCCAATATGGGTGAAATAAGCAATCCTGCCTTCAATTCGGTAGATGCCCCTCTATGGTTCTTCTGGGCCGTTCAGCAATATCACAGGTATGGCGGAACCGACGCCTGGGAGCGATATGGAGAGGCAGCCAAAGCTGTTCTTTATGCTTACCGGGACGGAACGGCCTTTAACATCCGGATGAGAGAGAACGGCCTCATATATGCCGGTTCTGAGGATAAGGCTCTTACATGGATGGATGCTGTGGTCAATGGTGTGCCGGTGACCCCCAGGTACGGTTATGCCGTCGAGATAAATGCCCTATGGTATAATGCCCTGTGCTTTTCCATCGAGATGGCCTCCCTGGCCGGCGACAAAAAGCTGATCAGGGAATTCGGCAAGCTTCCCGAACTGGTTAATCAGTCATTCCATTCGGTTTTCTGTGATATAGAGAAAGGGTATATTGCAGATTATGTTAATGACGAGGAGGGCAAAAACTTTTTTGTGAGGCCGAATATGGTTATTGCCACCTCCCTTCCGCATTCAATGCTCAGCAAGGAGGAAATGCAAAGGGTGCTGGAGATTGCCGACAGGGAGCTTGTGACTCCCAGAGGCTTGAGAACCCTCTCTCCAGGAAACAGATTATATCAGGGTATCTATTCAGGCAGCCAGGAGGAGCGGGATCAGGCCTATCACCAGGGAACGGCATGGCCATGGCTTCTCGGACCATTCTGTGAGGGATGGCTCAGGGTATACGGCAGGCAGGGAGTGCAGAAGGTTAAGAAGCTTATTCATGGCTTCGAGGAGGTTATGGCCGAACATGGAGTTACAACAATCTCCGAGATTTATGACGGCAATCCGCCACACGCTCCGCGAGGTACAATATCACAGGCGTGGAGTGTGGGAGAGATACTCCGGATTATCGATATTCTTGAAACTGAGTATGAGAATATTTAAAGAAGTTGTGTTATGCGTGTGCTGATGTTTGGATGGGAATTCCCGCCGCACATTTCGGGCGGTCTTGGTACGGCCAGCTATGGTCTTACAAAGGGAATGTCGAAGCTTGACGACCTCGAGGTGATTTTCGTGATCCCCAAGGCCTGGGGCGACGAGGAGCAATCGGGATTAAGGCTTATCGGGGCCAACAGGATCCCCGTGGCTTACAGGAAGGTCACCTACAAGGGGTTTCGCAGGCCGATCGAGAAAATAGAGATCTCATCGAAAATAGTCCCTTATACCGATCCGGAAGATTTCTGGAACAGGGTCAGCGGCACAGTAGCAGAATACAATCTTTACGTGCAGACAAACAATGAAGGAACAGTTGACTTCACGGGAAAATATGACGGATCTCTGCTGGACGAGATATACAAATATTCGGTTGTGGCAGCCGTAATCGCAGAGGAAAATGAGTTTGACATAATCCATGCACACGACTGGCTTGCATATCCTGCAGGAATAGCGGCTATGGAGGTGTCAGGCAAACCACTGGTTATACATGTGCATGCCACCGATTTTGACCGAAGCGGAGGAAGTGTAAATCCGGATGTTTATAAAATCGAAAAGGATGGAATGGACGCAGCCTCGAAGATCATTACCATCAGCAACAGAACCAGGGATACTGTAATAAACAAGTATAATGTCAACCCCAACAAGGTTGAAACAGTATATAACGCCGTTGAACCGGTTATGATCTCGGAAGACCTGGTTGTGCATAAGGGCTTTGATGAGAAAATAGTCACATTCCTGGGCAGGATAACCATGCAGAAGGGGCCTGAGTACTTTATCGAGGCAGCCTGGAAGGTGCTTAAGGTAATGCCCAATGTGCGCTTTGTAATGGCAGGATCGGGCGATATGATGGGAAGAATGATGCGGAGGGCCGCCTACCTGAAGATAACCGACAGATTTCACTTTACAGGCTTCCTGAAAGGGAAGGACGTCTTTACAATGCTGGCGATGAGCGATGTTTATATCATGCCTTCGGTGTCGGAACCATTCGGCATATCGCCTCTCGAAGCAATCCAGTCGAACGTCCCCGTTATAATCAGCAAACAGTCGGGGGTAGCTGAGATCCTGACTCATGCCGTAAAGACGGATTTCTGGGATATCGACGCAATGGCCGATGCAATTTACGGCATCCTTAACTACCCTGCCCTGGCAAAAATGTTTATCAGAAACGGCAAGGAGGAGGTGATCAGGCTGAAATGGGACAATTCAGCAAGGCATGTCAAAGACATTTATGAAAGAGTAATTTCGCAAAACTAAGTATCAGGATATGAGTGCAACACAGAAAAAGGCAATATGCCTGTACTTCCAGGTGCATCAGCCCTTCCGGCTAAAAAGGTACAGATTCTTCGACCTTGGACACGATCATTATTACTATGACGACTATTCCAATGAGTCGATCATGAGGAAAGTGGCCGGTAAATGCTATCTTCCGGCCAATGAGATTATTGCTGATCTGATAGCCAGACATAAGGGAAAGTTCAAAGTGACTTTCTCACTTTCCGGACTGGTAATTAATCAGTTCCGTCTTTACGCTCCGGAAGTCCTCGATTCTTTCAGGAGACTTGCAGAGACGGGTATGGTTGAATTCCTCGCAGAGACAAATTCACACTCCCTGGCTTCGCTGAAAAGCAAGCCTGAATTTGAGAGGCAGGTAGCAGTTCACCGGGAGATGATGAAGGAATTCCTGGGGGTTGAACCCTCTTCATTCCGTAACACCGAAATGATATACTCCGACCTTATCGGCTCATGGGTGTCGGATATGGGCTTTAAGGCCATGCTCACGGAAGGTGCCAAGCACATACTGGGTTGGAAAAGTCCTAACTTTTTGTATTGCAATTCTTTAAATCCTCGTCTGAAAGTCCTCCTAAGGAACTTTGTTTTGAGTGATGATATAGCATTCAGATTCTCAAACAGGGAATGGAACGAATGGCCGCTCACAGCTGATAAATACACGGCGTGGCTGAACAAACTGGCTCCAAAGAGTGAACTGATAAATGTATTTATTGATTACGAAACCTTCGGTGAGCATAATTCACGGGAGACTGGTATCTTCGACTTCCTGAGGCACCTCCCGGGCAGTGTGCTGAAAAAGACTCCCTTCAGGTTTATGACACCCTCTGAAGTTGCCGACGAACTGCAGCCCGTTGCAGCGATAAGCGTCCCGTCCCCCATTTCCTGGGCCGACGAGGAGAGGGATCTGACAGCATGGAACGGGAATGAACTTCAGATTGCAGCACTGGACAAGCTCTATCAGCTTGCAAACAGCATAAATAATTGTCAGGATGCGCAGCTTAAGAAAGACTGGGACTACCTGCAATCGAGCGACCACTTCTACTACATGGCAACAAAATTTTTCTCCGACGGGGCAGTTCATGCATATTTCAATCCCTATGAAACACCATATGATGCATTCATGAATTACATGAATGTGCTCAGCGACTTTGAGATAAGGCTTAACAGGTGCATCCCCGGTATTAACGAACAATTTGAAATAACCAAACTTAATGCCCTTATCAGGGAGAAGGAACAGATCATCGACCAGATGGCCCTTGAGGTTGAACGACTTAAAAAAAAGCCGGCAAGGAAGAGAACCCTGTCAGGTGATTCTGATAAAACGGAACCACTGCCGGTAAAGCCAATCGCAGCGGCAAATACCAAAACCACCGGAAAAACCGTTAAAAGAGGAACCCTGAAGGCAAAACCTGAGACAAATCCATTTTCTGCCGCGAAGAAGAAGAGAAAAGAAAAAAAGTAAAACACAATAATATACAAAAACAATTTGCTGATGAATGTTGAACTGATCTTTGAAACCAGTTGGGAAGTTTGTAACAAGGTAGGAGGAATTCACACGGTAATCTCCACGAAAGCTCTTAATATTGTCAATGAACTAAAGGATAATTATGTTTTAATCGGTCCCGATGTATGGCGGGAGGATGTTACCAACCCGGAATTCATTCCGGATGAGTCGCTGTTCAGGGAATGGACCACAAGGGCCATATCAGACGGATTAAGGGTACGGGCTGGCAGATGGAACATTGCCGGCAAACCGGTTGTTATTCTCATTGATTTCACACCTTATTTCGGACAGCAGAATGAGATCTTTGCCCGCTTCTGGGAAACATATAAGCTGGACAGTATTTCGGGGCAGTGGGATTATGTCGAACCTGCTCTCTTCGGATACGCAGCCGGCAAGCTGATTGAGAGCTTTACATCATTTTACCACGAACACCATAACATTGTGGCCCAGTTCCACGAGTGGATGACGGGCACAGGTATTCTTTACATTGAAAAGCATGCGCCATGGATTGCCACCGTATTTACCAGTCATGCCACAGTACTTGGTCGTTGCATTGCAGGGAACAGCAGGCCCCTCTACGGAAAAATGAAAGAGTATAACCCTATTGCTGTAGCAAGGGAATTCAATGTTGTAGCGAAGCAATCTCTCGAGAAAATTTCCGCATCGGTCGCAGATGCCTTCACCACGGTGAGCGAGATAACATCGCGTGAGTGTTCATATTTCCTCGGGAATGAGGTAAACCTCGTGACCCCAAACGGTTTTGAAGATTCATTTGTTCCGTCAAAACAGAATTTTGGGGAGAAGCGGTCGGCTGCAAGGGAGAAGCTAAAGAAGGTTGCAGAAGGTGTTCTTGGATACAGCCTCCCGGATGATTGTGTGCTGATTGCCAACAGCGGGCGATATGAATACAGAAATAAAGGAGTAGACGTTTACATCGATTCTCTTGGTGAGCTTAAGAGGAACGACAACATCGTGAAGGAGTGTGTCGCTTTCCTCCTTATGCCCGCATATCATAAGGGTCCTCGTCAGGACCTTGCTGATTATCTGTATAATAACGGGCCAATAAACGGTATAGACAGGTTTCTGACACATTGCCTGCACTACCCCGAATCAGATCCTGTGCTAAGAAGGATTAATGAGCAGGGACTCAATAACACCAGGGATTCGAAGGTAAAATTCATTTTCGTCCCTTCCTACCTCAACGGCGACGACGGCATATTTAACATCCCATACTATGACCTTCTGATAGGATTTGACCTGACGGTATTCCCTTCATACTATGAACCATGGGGCTACACTCCGCTTGAGAGCCTTATGTTCTCCATTCCCACCGTAACAACATCTCTGTCGGGGTTCGGACTCTGGGTGCAAACTTACTTTGAAGAACCGGGTAACGGGATCTTTGTCGTTGAGAGGACTGATGATAATGAGAAAAAGGTAGTCGAAGCAATAAAGGATTTTGTTCACAAATTTATCGGCCTGAGTGAGGAGGAGGTCAGGCAGGCAAGGAGCAAGGCGCACCAGATATCCAGGATAGCAATGTGGGATACCCTGGTGAAACACTATTTCGAAGCATACCGCATTGCACTGGACAACAGCAGCATGAGAAGGGAAGAGCCAAGGGAGTTCGTTTCCTTCGTCGAGGCTCCCGGACTTGAGGTGAGAAAACCTCACCAGATGCCGGTCTGGAAGGATATCTATGTTCAAAGTGATGTACCGGAGAAGATTGCCTCCCTTAAGGAACTGGCCGATAACCTGTGGTGGTCGTGGAACACTGAAGCGGAGATGCTCTTCAGGCGAATGGACCCGACTATCTGGGAAGAAGTGCGTCATAACCCGAAGCTGCTCCTTGAGAAGATTGATTATAAAAGGCTGCTGGTCCTGGAGGATGACGACGACTTTGTGGGTGAGCTTGAAAAGGTTTACGGCGCCTTCAGTGATTATATGAATCGCCCCGACGATGATAAAACCCCTTCGGTAGCCTATTTCAGCATGGAATTCGGCATCCATCACAGCCTTAAGCTCTATTCCGGAGGCCTGGGAGTACTTGCCGGCGATTACCTCAAGGAGGCAAGCGATTCCAATGCAAGAATTACCGGTATTGGTCTGCTTTACAGGTATGGATACTTCAACCAAAAGATAGGACCCAGGGGAGAACAGCTCGCCGTTTACGAAGCTGAAGAGTTTTCACACCTTCCAGTCATACCGGTCAAGTCCAAAGATGACACTCAACTTGTAGTCTCCCTCTCCTGGCCGGGCAGAACGGTAAATGTCAGGATTTGGGAAGCGATGGTAGGGAAGGTCAGGCTGATCCTTCTGGATACTGATTTCGACGATAACTCACATGAAGACAGGACGATAACTCATTACCTGTACGGGGGCGACAACGAAAACAGGCTCAAGCAGGAACTCATCCTGGGAATTGGCGGTATGAGGGCTATCACAGAAATAGGTATCTGCCCCGATATTTACCACAGCAATGAGGGCCATTCCGCTTTCATAAGCCTTGAAAGGATGAGGCATCTGATTAACGACTGTCATCTTACATTCGATCATGCAATTGAAGTTGTCAGATCCTCTACGCTCTTCACAACACATACTCCCGTGCCTGCCGGGCATGACGCCTTTGATGAGGACCTGCTCCGCAAATACATCTCACATTACCATGCACGCCTCAATATATCGTGGGATGAACTTATGGCTCTCGGAAGGTGTGAAGGGGACCATGACAGGAAATTCAACATGAGCTACCTTGCAACAAGAATGTCACAGGAGGTAAACGGTGTGAGCAAACTCCACGGGGAAGTAAGCAGGGGGATGTTCAACAAGCTCTGGCCAGGATATCTCAAGGAGGAGCTCTATATCAGCCACGTGACAAACGGTGTCCATTTTCCGACATGGCTTGCGCCGGAATGGAAAGAGGTGTACAGGGAACTGACCGGAACGGTTAACTTTGACCAGACAGACAGAAGCTTATGGGAAAAGTTGTACACCCTTGACGATAAACGGGTTTACGAAATTAAGACCTCTCTCAAGAAGAGCCTCTTTAAAAAGATCAGGAAGACTCTACAGACCGATATGATGGAACGGCATGTAAGTCCCCGTAAGCTCTTGAATATCAGTTCTCACCTTAACGAAAATGCTCTTACGATAGCTTTTGCACGTCGTTTTGCCACCTATAAGAGGGCTGCGCTTCTTTTCAGGGATCTCGACAGACTGGAAAGGCTGGTAAACAATGCCGATAAGCCTGTTCAGTTTATCTTTGCAGGCAAGGCCCATCCCCACGACGGAGGCGGACACGACCTGATAAGGAGGATCTACGAAGTATCACAGATGCCCCAATTCACCGGTAAGGTTATTCTCCTCGAAAATTATGATATTGATCTGGCTAAATACCTCGTGAGAGGAGTCGATATATGGCTGAACACTCCGACACGACCACTCGAAGCATCCGGAACAAGCGGAGAAAAAGCTGTGATGAACGGGACTCTTCACTTCAGCGTTCTCGACGGCTGGTGGGTTGAAGGATACCGGGCTTTCGCAGGCTGGGCGCTCCCCAAGAAAAGGACCTTCATAAATCAGGACCTTCAGGACGACGTCGACGCCGAGACCATTTACAATATGCTTGAATTTGAGATCATTCCGGCATACTATTCGTTCAATGAAGAGGGAATCCCCGTTGAATGGATAAGCCTTGTAAAGAATACAATGGTCAAGATAGCCCCCGAATTTACGATGAAAAGGATGCTGGACGACTACCACCAGAAGTTCTATTCAAAACTTTGGGACCGCAATAAATACCTGGTAAGCAACAATTTTGAAAAGGCCAAGGATCTTGTATCCTGGAAACATTCGATGCGACACGAATGGGACAATATTGAGGTAATAAACTACAGCTTCGAGCGTCCGGGTGAAAGCGTTTACCGCTCAGGACATGATTACCGGGCCGAGATCGCGCTGGATGTAAAACAGATACCAAAGGAGCACGTGGGGGTCGAATTCGTCATCGCGCGGCTTAACAAGCATGGCGCCTACGAGTTTGTCGACAGTGAGGAGTTTAAGCTTGTAAGCTGCAAGAACGGAAAATGCCTCTACAGGGCAAGCCTCGTACCGGAAAAGGCAGGGACCTTCTTCTATGGGATACGAATATTCCCGAAACACAAGGATCTCCCGCACAGACAGGATTTCTACCTCCTGAGGTGGATAGACTGACAGGCTTGCTTACGATTATATATCTGTTGCCCTGCGTATTGGTTCGCTTTTCAGGACTATAGCTGTTCTGGAGGGCAGGTACAGATACAGGTTTAGCGGCTGACTGACATTAAACCTCTCTGCCTTCCGCATCGAGAGGTGAACAACGCTTCTGTCAATGCGCCCGTATCCACCGAATTCCGGATCGTCGGTATCCAGGATGATCCTGAATTTACCTTTGACCGGGATTCCGTAATCGGTGAATGAGGATGTCGGATTAAAATTGAAAACAAACAGGAGTCCGCCTCTCATAAAGGCAATGATCTTGTCGCTGCTGTTCTCATAGATCCTGTTCACGAAATGATCGTCAAGCAACCTTTGCTCATTCTGCAGGGCTGTCATCTTCCTGTCGAAATCAGCAAGAAAAACATATTTCAGACTTTCGTCCTTTATGAGATGCCACTGCCTGCGTGCAAACTGGTAGCTCCAGTTGTTTCCCTCACGGGGGAAATCGATCCATTCGGGATGACCAAACTCATTCCCCATGAAATTCAGATAACCGCCGCCTGCTGTTGCAAAGGTGAGCAGCCTGATCATTTTATGGAGGGCAATGCCCCGGTCCATTTTGAAGCTATGATGGGATTTTGTCATCCCTGTATACATCTCAGCATCCAGCATCCTGAAAATAAGGGTCTTGTCACCTACCAAAGCCTGGTCGTGCGATTCACAGTATGAGATTATCCTCTCCTCCGGCCGGTGCTGCGTCAGCTCATGCATCAGGTGTCCCATATCCCAGCTCTCGTCGGGGACCTCTTTTACAAGCTTGATCCAGAAATCGGGAACGCCCATCGACAGCCGGTAATCAAACCCGTAACCATATTTGTCGGCCGGAGCCGCTATTCCCGGCATACCGCTCATATCCTCCGCAATGGTGAGGGCCCGCGGATTGAGCTGATGAATCACCCTGTTTGCAAGATACAGATAGACAAGTGCATCCTCATCCTGGTTGCCGTCAAAATAGTCGCTGTAAGAGACAAAATTCTTCTCAAGCCCATGATCGAAATAGATCATGCTGGTTATCCCGTCGAACCTGAAACCGTCGAATCTGTACTCTTCAAGCCAGTAGCGGCAGTTAGACAACAGGAAATGAATTACATTCTCCTTCCCGTAATCAAAACACAATGAATCCCATGCAACATGATTCCTGCGGTGATTCGCGTGGAAATACTGTCCCGGCGAACCGTCGAACAATCCGAGTCCTTCGTTTACGTTCTTTACGGAATGGGAATGGACAATGTCCATAATGACCCGTACCCCGGAAGCGTGGGCTGTGTCGATGAGTTCTTTCAGGTCTTCGGGGGTGCCGAAACGGGAGGAAGCTGCAAAGAAGCTCGAGACATGATAACCGAACGACCCGTAAAACGGATGTTCCTGGATAGCCATTAACTGAATTGTATTATAGCCGGCCTTCACTATCAGCGGAAGCACATTTTTTGTAAACTCCCGGTAGGTACCCGTCTTTTCTTCGGTTGTGGCCATTCCCACGTGAGCTTCATAGATCAGGGGAGGACCTTCGGGTGCGTTGAAATTGTCTGTTTTCCATTTATAGGGAGTTCCTGGGTCCCATACCTGGGTTGTGAATATTTTTGTTGTTTCGTCCTGCACTACCCTGTTTGCATATGAAGGGATACGTTCTCCCTTACCGCCGTTCCAGTGAACTGACAGTTTATAGAGATCTTCGTGACTGAGAGCCTCTGAAGGCAGGGTGATCTCCCAGTTGCCGCTTCGCGTTATCCTTTTAAGCTCAAATTCAGGTTTATCTTTCCAGCCAGAGAAGGAGCCTGTCAGAAATATTCTGGTGGCATTGGGAGCCCATTCCCTGAATATCCATCCGCTTTCGGTGCGGTGAAGTCCGAAATAAAAATGGCCGATCCCAAAATCGCAGATATTGCCGCTTCCCGAAAGCCGGGTCTCTTTTAAGAGGCATTTATCTATCCGGCTGTCGATCAGTTGCCTGAAAGGATCGAGCCAGGGGTCCGACAGGTAGAACTTTACGGAATTCATTTTTGTGGGCTGGTAGTTATGCTTTTATAAAAGTACAAAAACTTAATCATAAATATATCCTGTTTTAACAGGCTTTGTTAATTTTGCCGGGACACTTTTCAAAATGACAGTTCACTACGGATATGAGGGGGTAAGGCTTTTAAGGCCGGTCGTAACATCGGGCATTTTCGATGGCGTGCACCGGGGACATAAGGCTCTTCTTGAGGTGCTTGTTTCGAGGGCAAGGGAAATGCAGGGAGAATCGGTGGCAATAACCTTTTCGCCCCATCCCAGGCTGGTTTTGCCCGGAGAGGGTTTAAAGCAGGTCTGTCTGAACACCCCCGCGGAGAAGATCACTCTTCTTGAGGAATGCCACATCGATCATCTCATAATACTGGAATTTACCGCTGAGTTCAGCAGAATGGGTGCTGAAGAATTTATCGGGAGCATTCTTGCCGGCAAGTTTGGCACGAAGCATCTTGTAATAGGTTACGATCATCATTTTGGCAGGGATGCGGGAGGAGATTATGAAATGATAAAGCGGCTTGCCGGAGCGTCGGGGTTCACGGTGGAGCAGGTTGAAGGGGTAAGGGAAGATGATTCCGTGATCAGTTCTTCAATTATACGTGGAGCGCTGCTTGGTGGCAGACTCGATGAGGCAAACAGAAAGCTGGGCTATTTCTACCGGCTGGGGGGTAGTGTGGTGAAGGGGCGAAGGCTTGGCCGCTCGCTGGGCTTCCCGACCGCCAATATAATGCCCGGCGACAGGCATAAACTGATACCGGCCGACGGTGTCTACGCAGTGGAGGTAATCCTGGGACCAGCTACCTATCCCGGCATGCTAAGCATAGGGTATAATCCCACTGTAAGCAGGGGAGAAAGGAAAAGGAGCATAGAGGTTCATATCATTAATTTTGAAGGCAATATCTATGGAAGAGAGATTACCATTCTCTTCCGCCACAGGCTCAGGGATGAGATAAGATTTGAAACCACTGAAGAGCTTAAACGGCAGATGGAACTTGACAGGGATTGGGCCCTCAGGCTTTTATCCTGACACGGCAGGATTTATTTTACTATCTTTGCAGTCGGAAAAATAATTAATATATACACCAATGAGCCTGGTTGCTGAAGAATTGCTTTACAAGGTAAAAGATCTTTCACTGTCAGATTTTGGCAGGAAGGAGATAGAGATTGCTGAAAAGGAGATGCCTGGATTACTGTCGCTCAGAAGAAAGTATTCCGGTGAGAAACCGCTCCGGGGAGCCAGGATAACCGGGTCGCTTCACATGACCATCCAGACGGCGGTTCTGATCGAAACACTCAGGGAGCTTGGCGCCGATGTCAGATGGGCCAGCTGTAACATATTCTCCACCCAGGATCATGCAGCAGCAGCTATTGCTGCCGCCGGCATTCCGGTTTTTGCATGGAAGGAGGAGACCCTCGGGGAGTACTGGTGGTGCACTGCCATGGCTTTATCCTTTCCCGGCGGTGAGGGACCAAACCTCATTGTCGACGATGGAGGCGATGCATCGCTCCTCATTCACCTGGGATACAGGGCTGAAAAGGACCCCTCGATCCTCGATAAGAGACCCTCGAACAGGGAGGAGGGAGTTATACTATCGTTACTGAAGAATCTCCGGGAGAAGGAGCCGGGGAAGTGGCACAGGGCAGTAAGCGGACTGAAGGGAATATCTGAAGAGACCACAACAGGTGTGCACAGGCTGTACCAGATGATGGAGAGAGGGGAGCTCCTGGTGCCGGCAATCAATGTGAACGATTCGGTGACAAAATCAAAATTTGATAATCTCTACGGATGCCGCGAATCGTTGGCCGACGGCATAAAGAGGGCCACTGATGTAATGATAGCCGGCAAGGTGGTGGTGGTTTGCGGATACGGCGACGTCGGAAAGGGAAGTGCAAGATCGATGAGGGCATACGGAGCCCGCGTGATCGTTACGGAGATAGATCCTATCTGCGCCTTGCAGGCCGCGATGGAGGGCTTTGAGGTCAAGCCGGTGGAGGAGGCTCTCGGGGAGGGTAATATTTTTGTTACCGCTACCGGAAACAGGGATGTGATCACTACAGGTCACATGCAGAAAATGAAGGATCAGGCTATCGTTTGCAACATAGGCCATTTCGACAACGAAATTCAGGTCGACCTGCTTAATGCATTGCAGGGCGTCCAGAAAATTAACATCAAGCCGCAGGTGGACAAATATATCTTTCCCGACGGCCACGCCATATTTATTCTCGCCGAGGGAAGACTGGTCAATCTGGGTTGCGCAACAGGGCATCCTTCATTCGTGATGAGCAATTCATTTACCAACCAGGTGCTTGCCCAGATCGATCTGTGGAAAAACGATTATGAAATAAATGTTTACAGGCTGCCCAAGCACCTCGACGAGGAAGTGGCGCGGCTTCACCTCGAAAAACTCGGCGTCAGGCTGACAGGACTGACCGATGAGCAGGCTGATTACATAGGTGTTCCGAAGGGAGGACCATACAAACCGGAACACTACAGGTACTGACCTTTACTTGTTCCACACCCTTATCCAGGTACCGTCGAACGATGTCCTGTAGTTTTTCAGCGGATATCTGCCCGGCCCCGAGGAGGGGGTGCCATAGACCGATAATCCGTATTCTGTTCCGCACTCCGGGCACACTGCTCTGATAAAATCAATATTGACCTTAATGCTCTTGCCATTTACGGCGTAGTCGTGAGGGCAGGTACGGTCGTATGCGTAAAATTCATCCGCACCACTGTAAATTATAATTCCGTTTTTGTTAAATCCGTCAGCAGGATATCCGATATTATTCGTTTTGCCGTCCACTGCAACAGCTCCGCCAATTGCAGTAAGGCTTACAAACTGAGGATCGAGGATGCTTATCCTGAAATCAACATATACATCCGGAATAACATCGTTATCCTTCCTGTTACAGGAGACGGACAATACGGCAATCAGGAAGATGGTTAATAAAATCCGGGTTTTTGAACAGATGGTCATCCCTGAAGGATTTAATAATGATGTATATTACATGCGTTAAAATTAACGTTATATAATAACCAATATTGTTATTATTCAAACATGATGAGATATTTAGCCGTCAAAATAATTCTTGCAGTTCTTGTTATGTCTCTCGGCATCGTGAACTGTGATGCCCAGGTACTTAAGAAAGCACCCAGAAATCCCGAGAAAGGTTTATTCGGGAAATCGCTTAATAAAAAAAATACCAGGGTGAGAGAATCGCCTGCCGTAAGGAAAGCGAAGAAGAAGCAGGCGGATAACCAGAAGAAGCTAAAGAAAGAGTACGCCGAACTTGTAAAGAATAACCGGGAGAGATCACTTGAGATACAGTCACCCGAGGTGAGGGAGAGAATGCTGGAGAACAGGAAAGAGGCAGACCTGAGGAGCATTGAGAGGAGAAAGCAAAATAAGGCAAACTCAAAGGGTGCGGCCAGGAAATACAGGTAATGCAGCCAAACCTGTCTTATCGTCAGGCAGGCAATGATTTTTCCGCCTTTTAATTTGTTTTTTGTAAAATAAATAGTATATTTGTTACATGAAGAGTTCCGGAAACCCCGGAATTCTTCTTATTTTTTTAAATAAAGCAGACAGACAAATGTCAGATGTTATTTACATAACAGAAGATGGGTTACAAAAGATTACGGAGGAGCTTAATCATCTCAGGGTGGTTGAAAGACCTGTTATTTCCAGACAGCTTGCTGATGCACGCGACAAGGGAGATCTGACTGAAAATGCGGAATACTCAGCCGCGAAGGAAGCCCAGGCTATGCTTGAGATGAAGATCTCCAGGCTTGAGGAAATCATTGCCCGTTCACGGGTAATAGACGAGTCGAGGGTTGACACGGTTACAGTCAGGCTTCTTAACAGGGTTAAGATCCGTAACAGGAATAATAATGTCGTTATGGAGTATCAGCTTGTTCCCGAGAGCGAAGCCAACCTGAAGGAAGGAAAGATAGCAATCAACTCACCGATTGCCATGGGGCTTTTAGGAAGGAAAGTGGGAGAAACGGTTAACATAAAAGTCCCTTCAGGAGTCATACCTTTTGACATTCTCTCAATTTCGATCTGAAATCAAACTGGAGCAATAGTTACATGGCGTCAATTTTCACAAGAATCATAAACGGGGAAATACCATGCTATAAAGTTGCCGAGGACGACAGGTATTTTGCCTTCCTTGATATTAACCCGCTGAGAGCCGGCCACACTCTTGTTGTCACAAAGCAGGAGACCGATTATGTTTTTGATCTGGATGATGATCTTCTTTCCGGGCTTATTGTGTTCTCAAAGAGAGTCGCGAAAGCACTCGAAATAGTCTTCCCCTGCAACCGGATAGGAGTTGCGGTGGTAGGGCTGGAGGTGCCTCATGTGCATGTGCATCTCATACCCATGGATGCCATGGAAGACATAAATTTCAAAAATCCCAAGCTTAAGTTCCCGCCGGAGGAATTCGCCCTGATAGCAAAAAAGATTAGCGACAAGGTTTATCTCTGACAACTTTAATATCTTTGCAGTGGTTAATCTTCTTTCGCTGCATGACCTTTTTACGTGATCTCTGGGACGACTTCATCTCTCTTCTGTTTCCGCGGCTATGCCAGGCATGCGGATGTCATCTGCTCAGGAACGAGAAGATTATATGCACGGAGTGTTACGTTCTGATGCCGCGCACCGGCTACCATCTCGAAATAAATAACCCTGTAGCCCGGCTTTTCTGGGGCAGGTGTCATATTGAGAAGGCTGCGGTTTTCTCATATTATAACCGGGGGAGCAGGATCAGTAAACTGATACATAATCTCAAATACAGGGGAGTAAGGGAGATTGGTCCTGAGGTGGGAAGGATTTACGGCACCTCCCTTAAGAGGGACGGGTTCACTGAGGGTGTGGATATAATAGTGCCTGTTCCCCTCCATCCTGTCAGGCTCCGTCAGAGGGGATTCAACCAGAGCGATGCTATTGCTTCGGGGATATCTGAAGCGACGGGAGTACCTGTTATGGGGGACCTGGTTGTGAGGATTGCCGCCAGCGCCACCCAGACCAAAAGGTCAAGGTATGAGAGATGGACCAATGTCGAGGGGATATTCAGCGTTAGTGATCCGGAGAAACTTAAAGGAAAACACGTTCTGCTGGTTGATGATGTTATTACCACCGGGTCGACCATTGAATCATGCGCCGGGGAACTGCTGAAAATTGAAAATGTCAGGGTCAGCGTTGCAGCCCTTGCCTGTGCGGTGTTTTAACTCCCGGCCTGTTTAACCCTTTTCGGATTCTTGCCTATAAAATCCTTCCAGGTATTGTAAGGCTTCGGGTTCTTCAGAGTACCTGTCTGATAAAAATGACAGAGTGCGGCCGCGAGTCCGTCAGTAGCATCGAGCTTCATCTCTTTGGTGCTGAATTTCAGTATGTGCATAAGCATACCTGCCACCTGCTCCTTCGATGCCGAGCCACGGCCTGTAATCGACATCTTGATCTTGCGGGGAGCATATTCGAAAATCGGAACCGACCGGCTAAGGGCTGCTGAGATGGCAGCTCCCTGTGCCCTGCCAAGCTTGAGCATCGACTGCACATTCTTTCCGTAAAAGGGGGCTTCGATGGCAAGCTCATCAGGGTGGTATTCATCGATTATACCTGAGGTCCTCTCGAAAATATGCTTCAGCTTAAGATAATGATCTCCGAAGCGGCTGAGGTCTATTGCACCGATGGTAACTAATTCGGGACCTGAAGCTGTTGCCCTTATCACACCATAACCGGTAATGGTCGTTCCCGGGTCTATCCCCAGGATAATTCGTTCGGAGGTACTCTTCTTCAACTTGCGGACTGTATGAAATTTATGGATTCTCCCTGATAAACAAATTGCCGGTCCACAGGGGTCTTTCGGACAAGCCCCGGTAGCGAACAAAGTCGCTGAAACGTTTTCCCGGCAATGATCCGGTCTGAAGGTAGCCGATTGCCTCCTTAAGGCACAATTCGTTCCTGTCGCCGAAGTCGCGGGTTATGTCGTCAGTTACGATTATATCTGGAAGAATTCCGTCAAAATAGTCACCATTGTTGTTTGCGTTCACAATCTTGAAGGTAACAGGCCAGAACCAGTATTTCTTTCCTGCCTGCCAGCCGTTCATGCCTGTTGGTTTGCCTGTGGTCGTATCGCCTATGCAGACAACATCCATAAAGGGTATAAGACCGTTAATGACAGCCTCGCTGGCTGATGCGGTCTCCCTCGAGGTAATAACGGCAAGCCTCTGAAGATTGAGGGGAAGGGCTGTTGACCTGAATGTATAATTTACATTCACTGCCTGCTTTTTATTGTTGTATGTCAGCCTGGCAAAGGTCGATTGTGATGAGGCCGGGCCATTGCCTGCGATATAGCTTGCCAGGGTTCTGGCGATATCGAGGTAGCCGCCCGAGTTGTACCTCAGGTCAAGAATCAGGTCCTTCACATTCTGTGTCTTGAAAAAGGAAAAAGCCGCCTGCAGTTCGCTGGCCGAAGGCTCAATAAAGGACTCAAAGACCAGGTGACCGGTTATTCCTGAGGAGAGATGAAGGGTATCATAGTGAAGTACCGAGTTTATTGTAAAGGAGGATTTGGTTGATGGTATGGTTGCCTCAAAGCCATCCGGCTTTGTAAAGACAAAAATATTGGTGACTCCCTGCGTGGATGGTCCGAGAATATTTCTGTAGGCTGCAGCATCCCCCGAGATTATTACCTGGGCTATGTCGGCATTGTTTATTGATTTGACAATCCAGCCTCTCCTGACACCTGCAAGGTAGAGATCAGAGCCTGAATATATCATCGATATCCTGGCTCTCCGGTCCCCGTCTATACCGATCCTGATTCCGTGTCCGACAAATGTTCCCTGCATCTGCGAATTGAACTCATCATAGTCGGCCACGAAGCTCCACCGGTCAAGAGGATTATATTTCATTGCGTTCATCAGCAGGTAAGGATCCGGATAATCCTCCCTGCGAACGGAAGGCATCTGATCATACCAGTAATACCAGTCGTTCATTACAAAATAAAGGGTGTCTCTCGCCTGTTCGGGAGTTATCTCGTTCCTGCCATACGGATCATCTTTTCTGCAAGATGTGAATATTATAAGAAGGAATAGAGTTGTCAGTATCAGTCTGGTAGTAATTTTCATACACTTTAAATCTTATTAAGACACTCAAAAGCAATCACATAACTTTCTTTCTTTTTAGTGTCTGTATCAGTATCCCGGATATTATCAGCAATAATCCTGCCGGAGTTGTATAATAAACGGGTTCATGTATGATAAAGTGTACAAAGACCAGTGAAAGGAAAGGGGCAAGATAAACAAGGTTGCTTACCCTGTCGGTGGTCGTGGCAAGCTGCAGCGCCTTCAGCCAGAAGAAGAATGTTACTCCCATCTCAAAGAAACCGATATAGAGGGACAAAAGGGTTCCCTTCAAACCCGGGAACGACAGAGGAGTGCCGGTTACTATAATAATAATTATAAGGTAAGCCGATCCGAACAGGAAGTTCATAAAGAGCTTTACAGCTTCATCCCTTGTATCGCGCATGTTCAGTATAAAGTAGAGTGCCCAGAAGAAAGAGCTTCCCGTAGCCAGGAGAATACCCCTTATGTCTGATTCACCCGGATTCAGCAGTCTCCCCTGCGAAGAGATAACATAAACCCCCGCGAAGCTGATAAAGAGAGCGACAAAGCTCCTTATCCCGATCTTCTGACCAAGTATCGGAACAGACAGGAATACAAGAATTATCGGCCAGATCATGTTGAGCGGTTGTGCCACCTGTGCCGGGAGGAGCTGGTATGCCCTCAGCAACAGGAGATAATAGCAGACGGGATTGAGAAGGCCGAGCATTGCTGAGTTGAGTACCTCTCCGGGCTTTGATCTCAGAACAAGACCGAGCTTTTTCTGCAGGAGCAGTATTATCAGGAGTGCGACTGCAGAAACGACCGATGCAAATGTAAGCATCGTGATTACAGTCATCTCGCCAAGGCCCAGCTTGAATACTGTAGGGATTGTGGACCAGAAAAAAATTGCCAGTGCGGCATAAATATAGGATTGTCGGGTCCGTGTCATCTGTAATTTACCTTGGTGGTTGAGTTTCCTGAAGCAACCTTGTCAGCCGCCTGTTCCGGGAGGGATTCAGGAAGCCGGCTTAAAACAGTTCAGCCTATGATCTTGAAACCGGTATACGGCACCAGCACTTCAGGGATGTTGATACCCCCGGGTGTCTGGTTGTTTTCGAGCAGGGCGGCGACTATCCTGGGCAGCGCCAGGGCACTTCCGTTAAGGGTATGAACAAGCCGGGTCTGTTTTTCACCCTTCTCCCTGAAGCGGCACTTCAGCCTGTTAGCCTGGAAAGACTCGAAGTTGGAAACGGAGCTTACCTCCAGCCACTTTTTCTGGGCTGCCGACCATACTTCAAAATCGTAGGTAAGGGCAGATGTGAAAGACATATCACTTCCGCAAAGCCTCATTATGCGGTAGGGTAATCCGAGTGATGCCACCAGGCCCTCCACATGACCGACCATCTCGTCGAGCGACCGGTATGAATGATCGGGGTGGGCTATCTGCACTATCTCAACCTTGTCGAACTGATGCAGCCGGTTAAGGCCTCTCACATGAGCGCCCCACGAGCCTGCCTCCCTCCTGAAGCATGAACTGTATGCAACATTCTTAACGGGCAGCTCCTCAGCGTTCAGGATCACATCCCTGTAGATGTTCGTAACCGGAACTTCAGCGGTCGGGATAAGGTAAAAATTGTCGAGCCCTATATGGTACATCTGTCCCTCCTTGTCCGGAAGCTGGCCTGTGCCGAATCCTGAATCCTCGTTTACGACCACGGGGGGCATTATCTCGGTGTAACCTGCCTTAACAGCCTCATCGAGGAAAAAGGAAATAAGGGCTCTTTCAAGCTTCGCGCCCTTGCCCTTATATACAGGGAATCCGGCGCCGGTAAGTTTGATGCCCAGCTCAAAGTCGATTATATCATATTTCTTTACCAGGTCCCAGTGGGGCTGTGCCGGTTCCGGGACCTCCGTTATCAGACCGCCCTTCCTGACCATGACATTATCTTCAGCACTACGGCCGGGATTAACTGATTCATGCGGGATATTGGGCAGTTTCATTATCTCTTCCCTGAGTGCATTCTCTGCCTCCGTAAGTTTCTCGGACAGAGTGCGGATCTCCTCCTTCAGTCTGTAGGTTTTTTCCTTCGCCTTATCGGCTTCCATCATCAGGTTTTGTTTAATAAGGGTCCCTATCTCCCTCGAGATTCTGTTCATCTCATTCTGGAGGTTGTCGGTGCGGGACTGAATTTCCCTTCGTGATGAGTCTAGCACCAGTATCTTTTCAATGATTTCACCGGCCTGGAAATTCTTCACCCTGAGCCTTTCGGTCACAAGGTCCCTCTTCTCCCGGATCATGTTTATAGTCAGCATGGCTTCTGTGTCGTTAATAAAAAAAAGCAGGCTGTGATAGCCTGCCGTAAAATTATTAAAATCTCCCGATAATGCCTTTTGGTTCTGAAAAGAATTGCGGGAGAGTTTATATCTTTAATTGACCTGTGGTTCTGCCAATGGTTTGACAGAAACGTATGTCTTGTTGTCTTTCCTTCTGCTGAATTCCACTTCACCATCGACGAGCGCAAAAAGGGTATGGTCCCTGCCGATACCGACATTGAGACCCGGATTGTGCTTTGTTCCCCTCTGGCGAACGAGAATATTTCCAGCCTTTACCACCTGGCCGCCGAAGAGTTTTACACCCAGCCTCTTACTGTGAGAATCACGTCCGTTGCGCGAACTCCCTGCTCCTTTCTTGTGTGCCATAATTATCTGTTTTTATATTGTTCTGCCGGATTACTGTTTCTTTTCACCTGCCGGTTTCCTGGCAGATGGTTTCTTCTCTGTGACCTTCTTTTCTTCCGTTTTCTTTACTGCGGGCTTCTTTTCCGCACTTTTCTTTTCAGTTGTTTTTGTTGCCGGCTTCTCAGCGGCAGCCTCCTTTTTCACACTCTTCCTTGCCGGCTTTTCAGCTGGCGATGCTGCCGGTTCCGGCTTAACCACTGCGGGAGATTCTGCAGTAACCTCAGTTTCAGCAGGGATGGTCTTAACAGCTTTTGCAGGAGCCGCCTTCTTCTGCACACCATGCTCGTTAATGCTCACTATCTCGATCCTGGTGAAATTCTGGCGATGGCCGTTCCTGACCCTGTAACCTTTCTTCCTCTTTTTCTTGAAGACGATCACCTTGTCTCCCCTTACATGGTCAATCACCCTGCCTTCAATCACAGCGTCCTTTATGACAGGTTCCCCTACAATTACCCTTTCATTATCTTCAATCAGGAGCACCCTGTCGAATTCGATAACCTTATCAGTCTCAGCTTCAAGCCGGTGTACAAAAATACTCTTTCCTTCCTCTACCTTGAACTGTTGTCCTGCAATTTCAACGATCGCGTACATCGTAATCATTTTTTTATTATTCCGTGAGGCGCATATCCAAAAGAGATACAACTTTGACCTGCCCCGGCGGATTTATTTAATTTCGGACTGCAAAGATATATAAATTCGGTTATATACAAGCCGGGGCCGCTGTTTTTTTAAAATCTCTGCGGTTCATTAAGATTCATCTCAACTCTCAAAAAATTGCTTCGCCCATACCCTCTCTTATATCTATTATCTTTATATTTGTCGGACAGTAGGTGCAATAACCGTAAAGCGGGTTTATATCGGCTTGAAATGAAGAGAGTTAAGCTTAAGGTGCTGGGAATCTCATACAGCCAGACTCAGTCGGGGGCTTATGCACTGATACTGATAGAGGAGAATGGTGAAAGGCGTATACCGATAATAATAGGAGGTTTTGAAGCCCAGGCAATAGTTATAAAGCTTGAAAACCTTGAACCGCCGCGTCCCCTCACACACGATCTGTTTAAGAGCTTTGCCGACGAGTTCAGCATCTCGGTTACCGAAGTAGTGATTTACAAGCTGGATGAGGGTGTCTTCTTTTCGAGGCTCGTGTGCACAAACGGCGACAAGGAGTATTCGATCGACAGCCGGACATCCGATGCGGTTGCGATTGCCCTTAGGTTTGGCTGCCCCATCTGGACTACCGAGGAGATAATGGACAAGGCAGGTATTACGATTGCTCCTTCAGAAAGCTCTCAGACCCAGAATGATGATGCAGGCGGCGGCGCGGAACAGGAGGGTTCACACTTCGATACATTTACAGATGAAGAGCTTTACAGGATGATCGATGAAGCCATAAAGACCGAGGATTACGAAAAAGCTGCAGCCATTAGGGATGAGATTGACAAAAGGAAAAAGGGGCAGACTAAATGAAGCAGTATCTCGGGCTTCTCGAACATGTTCTGAAGAACGGTATTGAAAAGAGCGACAGGACAGGTACAGGTACCCTGAGCCTGTTTGGTTACCAGATGAGGTTCGACCTCGGAAAGGGCTTCCCCCTCCTTACAACGAAGAAACTGCACCTTAAATCCGTCATTTATGAATTGCTCTGGTTTATATTGGGCGATACTAATATTAAATATCTGAATGACAATGGTGTAAGAATATGGAATGAATGGGCCGACAGCAATGGTAACCTTGGTCCTGTTTACGGACACCAGTGGCGGTCGTGGCAGGCAGCTGACGGGCGTAAGACAGACCAGCTTCTGAATGTCATTGAATCAATAAGGAGTTCGCCCGACTCGAGGCGCCATATTATAACCGCCTGGAATCCGGGTGAGACAGATAAGATGGCCCTTCCTCCCTGTCACCTGCTTTTCCAGTTCTATGTGGCAGCAGGTAAGTTGTCGTGTCAGCTCTACCAGAGGAGCTGTGATATTTTCCTGGGTGTTCCCTTCAACATTGCTTCCTATTCATTGCTTACAATGATGGTAGCCAGGGTTACAGGTCTTGAGCCCGGAGAATTTATTCATACCCTCGGGGATGCCCATATTTATCTTAATCACATCGACCAGGTGAAGCTTCAGCTTACCAGGGAGCCCATGGAACTGCCGGTGATGGAGCTTAACCCTGAAGTCAGGGATATTCTGAGATTCAGATACGAGGACTTTACCCTGTCGGGTTACAGCGCACATCCTCATATTAAGGGAGCAATATCAATTTAACAGTTACAGAGATGATTTCCATTATTGTTGCGATAGGTGAAGATATGGGCATAGGGAAGGAGAACCGTCTTTTATGGCACATACCTGACGATCTCAGGAGATTTAAGAAGCTCACCTACGGAAAAACCCTGATAATGGGTAAAAAGACATGGGAATCGCTGCCCGTGAAGCCTTTGCCCGGCAGGCGCAACATTGTCCTGACCGATGTGCCGGAGGAGTGTATAGAGTGCACAATTACAGCATACTCCATAGAAGATGCCCTCTCGAAATGCGACATGAACGAAGAGATTTTCGTGATAGGGGGAGGGTCGGTCTATCGCCAGTTTTTGCCACTTGCCGACAGACTCTATATAACCCATATTCATAAGAAGGCTGATGCCGATGTGTTCTTTCCGGTAATAGATAAAAGGATCTGGAAAGTGACCGGGAGGGAAGATGTAGAATCCGGCGATGGAGTTCCGGATTATTCCTATGTAATATATGAAAGAAAGCGGTCGTCCGGGCGCAGCGCGGTACGTCAGTAACTATCTCAGGAGGCTTTCAGGATTTTCAGATCTATCCTTGCCAGTTTATGGCTGGCATAATCCCTGGTTATAACCAGTTCACCGCTTTCGGCCGATGGCATCTCAAACATTGCATCGAGCATCACGGCCTCGCAGATTGCCCTCAGGCCTCTTGCCCCGAGTTTGAACTCTACAGCCTTGTCGACAATAAAATCGAGGACCTCACCGGTAAATGAGAGTTCAATATTATCCATTTTGAACAGCTTGATATACTGCTTCACCAGTGCGTTCTTCGGTTCCGTAAGAATATCCCTGAGTGCTTTCCTGTCGAGCGGATTAAGGTGCGTCAGTACCGGCAGCCTTCCCACTATCTCGGGGATCAGGCCGTAAGCCCTGAGATCCTGCGGAGCGATATACTGCAGAAGGTTATCCTTGTCGACCCTCTCCCTTGATTCAGATGCCCGGTAACCTACCACCTGTGTGTTCAGGCGGCTTGCGATCTTCTTCTCGATGCCCTCAAATGCTCCTCCGCAGATGAAGAGGATATTCTTTGTATCGACGGGTATCATTTTCTGTTCAGGATGCTTCCTCCCGCCTTGCGGTGGAACGTTAACTACTGATCCCTCAAGCAGTTTAAGGAGGCCTTGCTGGACACCCTCGCCTGAAACGTCGCGTGTTATCGAGGGGTTATCTCCCTTGCGGGCGATCTTGTCTATCTCATCTATAAATACTATTCCCTTTTCAGCGGCCTTAACATCATAATCGGCGTTCTGCAGAAGACGTGTCAGGAGGCTCTCGATATCCTCACCCACATATCCTGCCTCGGTCAGTACGGTTGCATCAACTATGGTGAACGGCACATGGAGCATTTTGGCAACAGTACGGGCCAGAAGGGTCTTTCCGGTACCCGTTTCCCCGACAAGAATGATATTTGATTTCTCAATTTCAATATCGTCGGTGTCGGGCTTTTGCATCAGCCTCTTGTAGTGATTGTAGACAGCGACGGATATTATCTTTTTTGCCATATCCTGACCGATCACATACTGGTCGAGGAATTTCTTTATCTCGGCTGGTTTGAGAAGGTTGATCGTATCGAAAGGGATGTTCTTCTTTGACCCGAACTCCTCGGCCATAATGCTGTGGGCCTGCTCAATGCAGTGGTCACAGATATGACCCTCGAGGCCTGCAATCAGCATATTGGCCTCTTTCTTGGTCCTGCCGCAAAATGAACATTTTTCCATCGGGAACCCCTGTAAGTTTAAGTCTTGTTTCTAAGGAGTATCTCATCTATCATTCCGTACTCCTTCGCTTCGGCCGATGTCATCCAGTGGTCCCTGTCAGAGTCTTTTTCCACCTTCTCAACAGGGTTTCCGGTGTGGTGGGCAATAATTTCGTATAGCTCCCTTTTCAGCTTGACGATCTCACGCACCTGTATCTCGATATCGGAAGCAGTACCTTCAGCTCCTCCCATCGGCTGGTGTATCATTATCCTCGAATGTTTCAGGGCTGAACGCTTACCTTTTGTTCCGGCTGTAAGAAGGACTGCACCCATCGATGCTGCCATGCCGGTGCATGTGGTGGCTATATCGGCCGAGATATACTGCATGGTGTCGTAGATTCCGAGCCCTGCATGGACCGATCCGCCGGGAGTGTTGAAATAGATCTGAATATCCTTGCCGGGATCTGCAGAGTCGAGATAGAGAAGCTGTGCCTCAATTATGTTGGCAACGTAGTCGTCGATTGGCAGGCCAAGGAAGATAATCCTGTCCATCATCAGGCGGGAAAAGACATCCATCGAAGCAACATTAAGCTGCCTTTCCTCGATGATGGTGGGAGAGATATAGCTTCCATAAATTGAGTTGAACCTGTGCAGGGTAATACTGCTGATCCCCTTTTTATCGCGGGCAAATTTACCGAAGTCGTCAAGATAATTCATAGCCAGGATCTTATAAATTCTGTTTCAAAGATAGTAATAATAAGAACTAACGCTGCAATTCATTGATTATTATTGTAAAAGCTTATTGAATTCATCGGCTTTCACCTTTTTCTCATCAATTTTGACCATATCCTTGAGGATATCTGTCACCTTATCGTCGAGTATGCGGTCAGCCAGGCGCTTCGCCTCATCCTCCCGTTTTAACATCTCCCGGGCGTAATTGTTCACCTGCTCATCGGTGGCGTAGTAGAGGCCGTACTGCATGAACTGGTACCTGGTGATCTTTTCAGCCTCATGCAACAATTCCTCCTCTGTAATCTTCACATTATTCTCTTTGGCGGCCTTGTTCCTGATGAGCTGCCATTTGAGATCCTCCCTGAATCTGTCGAACTCACTGCTGATTTGTTCCTCGGTGGTTTTTTCGTTGATGCTGAGCAGCCATTTTTTCAGGAACTCTTCGGGAAGTTCAAATCCGCATTTTTCAAGAGCCAGCTTCTTAAGGTCGGAAGCAAGCTTAAATTCAGTTTCATGCTTCAGGTTATGCGAGATCTCCTCCTCGATTTTTGTCATGAATTCCTCCTCAGAGTTTACAACTCCCGGGCCATATATCCTGTCAAATAACTCCTGCCCGATTTCAGCCGGGGTAAACCTGCTTATTTCACTTATTGTAAATGAGTAATTTCCGTTTACCGATTCAGCCTCTTCCTTTTTGATCTTAAGCAGGCCTGCAATCTCGTTATCGTTGGGAAACGCTTTCCTCAGGTCAAAGCTGATGACGTCATTTTCGGAACGGCCGATGAACATCTTTTTTATTTTCTTGTCTTGAATCAGTTCCACCGAGAGGGTGGTTTCTTCCACAGACAGGCCTTCCGGCAGGGGATTTCCGGCATCGTCGGCAGCTTCGATCCTGCCCTTGAGAATATCCTTCTCTTCGGATTTGCCGGCTTTGATGAATGTGCCATACCGGCGGGTATAGTTCTGCAGGTAATCATTCTTCATCTTCTCATCGACGATTATGCTGTAGTTGATTACCCGGTTCTTCTTGTTCAGTCTGATATCGAATGAGGGTGCGAGCCCGAGTTCAAACGAGAAGGTAAAATCCTCCCTTGTTTCAAGGTCAGACAGACTATTCTCATCTGCCCTGGGCAAAGGATCCCCGAGGATGTCCAGGTTTTCATCCTTCAGGTATTTGCTAATGCTTTCAGAAACAACCTTGTTCATCTCGTCTAACTGGACCGCCTTGCCGTACATTTTTCTTATAAGGCCCATCGGTACCATCCCCGGCCTGAATCCTTTCACCGATGCCTTTCTGCGATAGTCGCGAAGTACCTTCTCAACATTCTCTTCGTAGTCGGCTTTCTCAACATGCACTTTAAGTACCGCATTAAGATCATCAAGGTTTTCTCTGCTAATATTCATGTTTAAATACTTTTAATAGGATCTGTTTTAAGCTGTTTATGCGACACAAACGTGCCTGCAGTCAGTTGTGCGGATGAAGGGACTCGAACCCCCACGTCATTATGACACAAGATCCTAAGTCTTGCTCGGCTACCAATTACGACACATCCGCAAAAAATCCCCGCAAAAGTATGGAAAAATATTGTGAATTCAAACTGAGGCGATTACCTGCGAAGTTCAAAGTTCTTGCCCAGGTACACTTTTCTTACGTGTTCGTCTTCAGCCAGTTGGGATGCCGTACCCGATTTGAGGATCCTTCCCTCGAAAAGGAGGTAGGCACGGTCAGTAATGGAGAGAGTCTCGTGCACATTATGGTCGGTTATGAGAATACCAATATTCTTTTCGCTGAGTTTCGATACAATTTCCTGAATGTCTTCAACGGCAATGGGGTCAACACCTGCAAAAGGTTCATCGAGAAGGATGAAATTTGGTTTCAGCGACAGGGCACGTGCAATTTCAGTACGTCTTCTCTCTCCGCCTGAAAGCTGAATGCCTTTGTTCTTTCTTATTTTCTGAAGGCCGAACTCGTTGAGCAGGCTCTCTAGCCTCTCGTCCTGTTCTTCGCGGGGAAACCCCGA
This sequence comes from uncultured Rikenellaceae bacterium, assembly GCA_964426435.1. GTDB lineage: Bacteria > Bacteroidota > Bacteroidia > Bacteroidales > VadinHA17 > LD21. The sequence continues at coordinate 50,863 of CAYRQY010000001.1, forward strand.
CATCTGAAGAACGGCTCGGATATTATCCTCCACCGACAGATTTCTGAAGACCGAGGCTTCCTGTGCGAGGTATCCTATGCCGAGACGTGCCCGTTTATAGACAGGGAGAGATTTAATATCCTGATCGTCAAGGTATATCCTGCCTTCCCTGGGTCTGATGAGGCCTACTATCATATAAAAGGAGGTTGTCTTTCCTGCCCCGTTAGGTCCCAGCAGACCTACAATCTCCCCCTGTTCGACTTCTATTGAGACGTGATCGACAACGGTCCTCTTGCGGTACCTCTTTACCAGGTTTTCAGTGTATAGTCTCATCTTCAGCCATCTCCGCCTTTAGCTTCATTAACCTGACTTATCATCACCCATGAATTTTGCCCTCTCCTTCTCCTGTTTCTTAACGACCCGTTTGGATATGTTGATGCCAATCTCATAAAGCACCATCAGGGGAAGGCTCACCAGGAGCTGGGAAAAAATGTCGGGAGGGGTTATTATCGCCGAAAGGACCACTATCACGACAATCGAATGTTTCCTGTACTTCCTGAGAAAATTCGGTGTTACTATCCCGACCTTGGTGAGGAAGAAAACGATTATCGGAAGCTCG
>CAYRQY010000002.1:0-48362 GCA_964426435.1 uncultured Rikenellaceae bacterium
AGCCAGTTCAAGGCAGATCAGGTCGATGTTCAGGATTATAGATGAACTGGAAAGCATTGCCGACAGCTGTTTCAATATCATGAAGACCATCAGCAGGAAAAGTGAAACCAGGATAAGCTTCACACACGACCAGCGCGCCAGCATAAACAAGATGCTTGCCCTGGTTGAGGAGGCTTATGCTGTGATGCAGTCCAATATCGAGAAGGATTACAGGGAGGTTACCCTTGAAAAAGCCAGAAAAGCAGAAGAAAAGATCAACAGCCTCAGGGATGATCTGAAGAAGGCCCATCTTAAGAACATTGAGAAGAAGAAATACTCATACCTGTCGGGGATTTTCTTCAACGACATATATTGTGAGTGTGAAAAGATGGGGGATCATATTATCAATATAACTGAGGCAATTTATGATATTTACCATCTGTCTGCCCCCGTGCCTTCAGAAGTCCAGCACCTTTAAGACTTATCTCAGCCCTTAAGCGCCTCGGCACCGCTGACAACCTCCAGTATCTGGCTTGTGATGTTGGCCTGCCTGGCTTTGTTGTACTGCAGGGTAAGATCACGTATCATCGTGGTTGCATTATCTGTGGCCTGATGCATGGCTGTCATCCTGGCACCATGCTCGGCAACGAATGAGTTAAGCACTGCTCTGTAGAAGTGTATTTTCAGATACCTGGGTATCAGCTCTTCAATTATCTCATTCCTGCCAGGTTCAAGAATATAATCCGGAGGAACTCCCTCCAGTCCGTCATCGGGCAAAATCTCAAACGGAAGATATTGCTCGTTCATGAGGTTCTGGACAGCAGCATTCTTGAACTGGTTGTATATCAAAACGATCTTTCCGAACTCTCCTGCAAGGAAGCTGTTAATGACCATGTCGGCGGCAACGGACACATTTTCAAACGTCAGGTTGTTCAGAAGATCGTTGTGTTCACCGATTATGCTGAATCCCTGTTTCCGCAGGTTGTCATATCCCTTTTTCCCGATAGTTAAATAGAAGAGCCTGCCTTCGTTATAATGGCTGTTATACTCTTCTGCGGCCACTCTTCTGGCTTCCCTTATAATGTTTGTGTTAAAGGCTCCGCAAAGTCCCCTGTTGGAAGTGATCACAACAACAAGTATCTTTTCCGAAGGAGGTTTAATACTATATACACTATTAATTCCGGCTTCCTGCAAGCCCCTGCAGACTGTCATAAGGACCTCATGCAATTTGTTTGCATAGGGTCTCAGCATCAGTATCTTATCCTGGGCTTTTCTCAGCTTGGCCGCAGCAACCATTTTCATGGCCGCCGTGATCTGTCTTGTTGATTTGACAGAAGCAATCCTGATTCTTATTGCCTTTAGGTTCGCCATCTGGTGATCTCCTTATTCTGATGTTACCCTCCCGGCTATTGCTGAAATCTCAGTGATACTTCACCAGCCGCACTCTCCAGCACTGAAAGTATCTTGTCGTTAAGAGTCCCCTCGCGCAGTGAATCAAGCACATCCTGATGCCTGAGTTCGAGGTACTCTATAAAATCCTTCTCAAAAAGCCTTACCTTGTTTACAGGTACCTTCTTAAGCAGTCCTGCCGTACCACAGTAGATAATGGCAATCTGCTTCTCCACCGGCACCGGTGCATATTGTCCCTGCTTAAGGATCTCGACGTTCTTCGCTCCCTTGTCGAGAACTGAGAGCGTTGCGGCATCGAGGTCGGAACCGAACTTCGAGAATGCCTCCAGTTCACGGTATTGTGCCTGGTCAACCTTTAGTGTCCCGGCAATCCTTTTCATTGCCCTTATCTGGGCATTGCCTCCTACCCTCGACACTGATATACCCACGTTGATGGCAGGTCTGACACCCGAGTTGAAGAGGCCGGCCTCAAGGAATATCTGGCCGTCGGTGATTGAAATTACATTGGTAGGGATATAGGCTGCCACGTCGCCGGCCTGTGTCTCAATGATAGGGAGAGCTGTGAGCGATCCTCCTCCCTTAACCATATGTCTGATTGATTCGGGCAGGTCGTTCATTTTCTGAGCCACCTCGTCCGATTCAATTATTTTGGCTGCCCGTTCGAGGAGCCTTGAGTGGAGATAAAAAACATCCCCGGGGTAGGCTTCGCGTCCCGGCGGGCGTCTCAGCAGCAGGGAGACCTCCCTGTAGGAGACCGCCTGCTTGGAAAGATCGTCGTATATTATCAGTGCATCGCGGCCGGTATCCCTGAAAAACTCACCGATAGCGGCACCTGCAAACGGAGCATAGAACTGCGATGCGGCGGGATCGGACGCCGTTGCAAGAACAATTACCGTATAATCCATTGCACCGTGCTCCTCGAGCGTTCTTGCAATATTGGCAACTGTAGATCCTTTTTGTCCTACACCAACGTAGATGCAGTAAACAGGTTTCCCTTTATCGTAGTTGCTCTTCTGGTTGATGATTGTATCAACAGCTATTGCAGTCTTTCCGGTCTGCCTGTCACCGATGATAAGTTCTCTCTGCCCCCTTCCTATTGGTATCATGGCGTCGATGGCCTTTATTCCGGTCTGAAGGGGTTGTTTTACCGGCTGGCGGAAGATAACGCCCGGCGCCTTCCTTTCGAAAGGCATCACATATAGTTCTCCCTCTACCGGACCTTTACCGTCCAGGGGTTGTCCGGTCGGTGTGATGACTCTTCCCAGGAGTCCTTCGCCGACGGCTATTGAAGCTATACGTCCTGTCCGTTTGTCTATATCACCTTCATTAATCTCCTCCGACGGGCCAAGGAGAACCACCCCGATATTGTCCTCCTCAAGGTTAAGAACGATAGCCTCCATCCCGTTCTCAAACTCAATCAGCTCATTCGATTGTGCATTTGATAATCCGTAAATACGTGCTATTCCGTCTCCAACCTGAAGTACCGTTCCCACTTCTTCCAGTTCTGCTCCGGTCTGTATCCCCTCCAGCTGCTGCCTGAGGATCCTTGAGACCTCCGCCGGTTTAATGCTTGCCATTTCTATTTAATTATCTGAAGTTATTATTATTTACTTATTGCAATTTGCCGGTCCCGACCAGCTCCCTTTTTATTTTTCTCAGCTTGTTCCTTACACTGGCATCGATGTAGTTATCGTCCACCCTCAGAATAAATCCTCCGATGATCGCCCCGTCTATGTTCTCCCTGAAGTCGACGGATGTATTGAAGAGTGATGATATAAGGCCGGCGATCTGCTTCCTGATTCCATCGTCCACTTTCACCGCGGTGGTGAGGTGACACTCGGTAATTCCCTGATGCTTCATCGTCTCGCTTTTGTAGACCCTGGCTATTGCAGGAAGATAATTCTCCCGTCCATTGGTGATAACAAGATTGATAAGCGACATTGTGATCTCCTCCACCTTGCCTCTGAAGATCTCACTAAAGACTTTCTTCTTGTCAGAGGGTTTTATTACGGGATTTTCGAGTATCTCCCTGAACTCAGGCATACTACAGACCTCAGATACGAAACCCATATCGCTGTTCACCCTGTCGGTAATATTCCTTTCGAGTGCCGACTGAAAAAGTGCCCTTGCATACCTGACTGATATTTTGCTGTCGTTCATATTACGGGAACCGCTTTAATTCCGTTTGATTTTAACCTCCTCAAGGTAGTTATCTATAAGTTTCTCATGCTGCCCCTTCAGTTTAAGCTCCTCTCCAAGGAGTCGCTCTGCGATCTCCACCGAAAGGGTTGCCACCTGCTCACGGATCTCCAGAAGTGCCTTTGCCTTCTCCTTTTCAATTCCTGTCCGTGCCTTCTCAACCAGTCTTTCTGCTTCCTCTGCCGCTTTCCCTTTTGCTTCTGATATTAACTTGTCCCTGACCTCCCTGGCTTCCCTGAGGATGCTCTCCCGCTCGTCGCGGGCTTTACGGAGAATTGCTTCATTATCGCTTTGAAGCTTAACCATTTGCCGGCGGGCATCCTCAGCCGACTGAAGGGAGTCCCTGATCATCTCTTCTCTCTGCTTTATGGCGCTGAGTATTGGTTTCCACCCAAACTTGCGGAGGATAAGGAAGAAAATCAGGAAAATGAAGGTTGTCCAGAAAACTGTACCAACTTCGGGTGTGATGAGACTGTTTGCCAGTAACATATATTTTCTTTTTAAGTTTAAATTTAAAGAGGCCCTGCAACCAATCGTTGCAGGGCCTCAGTTTTCCTAGGCAATAAGAGCAACGACAACGCCGAAGAGTGCAACTCCCTCGATGAGGGCGCACGAAATGATCATTGCCGTCTGGATCTTGTTTGCAGCTTCGGGCTGCCGGGCAATGGCTTCCATTGCTGACTTCCCGATATTGCCGATGCCAAGTGCAGCGCCTATTACTGCGAGACCTGCTCCGATTGCTGCCAATGTACCTGTCATAACATCTGGTATTAATTAAACATAAAACAATCAATGATGCTCTTCCACTGCAAGGCTTATGAACAGAGCCGAAAGCAGGGTGAATACATATGCCTGGAGAAATGCCACGAGTAATTCGAGGCAATTCATGAATATCACGAAAAGAATAGAAACAGGGGCTACAGCCATCGACTTGAAGATGAAGATTATAGCCACCAGGCTCAGCACAATTATATGTCCCGCCGTTATGTTGGCGAAGAGACGGACCATCAGGGCGAACGGCTTTGCTATCATTCCGATAAACTCGACAGGAATCATGATGGGCAGCAGCCAGAACGGGACACCCGGTGTTGCAAAAATGTGCCTCCAGTAGGTCTTCGTTCCGTTTACCTGAATAATGACGAAAGTGAAGAGAGCCAGTGTCATGGTGACACCGATATTACCCGTAACATTTGCCCCGAAGGGAGGAGGGAACGGGATAAGGCCCATTATGTTATTGATCAGGATGAAGAAGAAGACCGAAAGAAGATAGGGCATGAACTTCATGTATTTGTGATGCCCTATGTTGGGTATTGCTATATCGTCGCGGACAAAGAGGATGATGGGTTCCAGGAATCCCTGGATTCCTCTTGGATGACTAATTCCCGTTTTTTTATAAGACCTTGATAATGAAAGAAAAAGCAAAAGGCCGATAAGTGCCGCAAAGAACATGGCGGCAATTGCCTTGGTGATTGAGAAATCGAGAGGAAGGCTCTCTTCGTTTATATGCCCCGCCTCATCTACTGACACAATCTTTCCGGCCAGATCGCCTTCTGCGCATAACATATATCCGTTATGAACATGCCCATGGGATATCTTTTTTGAAGAGAATGCAGTGATGCCCTTCTCCCTGCTGTAGAGTATCACTGGGAGATATATGGTTATGTGCTCCCCGTTCTTTCTGGTGGCAATATGCCACTCGTGCGAATCGGCGATATGCTCCAGGATAAAATGGCTGGCGTTAAACTCTTCCCCTTCATGTCCCCCGCTTTTTTCACCGGCTGCCTTAACGGGTGATACAATCGCAATAAGCAGAAAAGTGAAAAAAATAAGTGCCGGTTTGTGCGTTTTCAAATCGCTGGATGTTTTATAATGATTTGTCTTTCAATGAATTCAATACCACAAATATTAAAAACAAAGTGAATGCTAAATATAGTACAAAAAATAAAACAACAGAAGCTGTGCCTGTTTTTTTGGCAACAAAGAACCAGATGAGTGCCAGTGCCATCTCAAGAAGGAATTTAAAGCCCATTGCGACCAGCGAAAAGAATGTCTGGTTGCGTGGTTGTTTTTCAACTCCGATGGCAAACAGTAGAATGCTGAGGTATACTATCAGTGCGAAAAGTGACGGGAGGATAAGGATTTCAGAGCAGGGAATGCTGATTTTTGCAGCTGCGGTTATTGCATATCCTGCAGCCGTTAACACGATCGTGATCAGTATGAGCGGGAGAATATGACTGCGAACTGATTTCAAGGTGTTACTTTTTGATGAAATCCCTTAATGTGGTGTAGAGTGCTGCAAAGACCCCGAAGAGTGAAAGGATGATCGTAAAGACGGGTGTTTTATTGTTAAAGCGTTGATCAAGCTTAACTCCGCCCCAGGTTGCGATACCTATGATCACGATCATCTGGACCGCCATGCCCGAGTACTTTGCAAAACTTTGAATGCCGCTACTTTCCCTGTTTTTCTCCTGTTCTTCCGGCTTCTCCTTCCCGGACTGGTGGTGATCCTCCATTGCTTTCACTTTCGGTCATTTTACAATTCCCGGTGAACTGGGCTCCCGGCTCGATAGACAATTTAAAGGTTTCAATATCCCCTGTTATTTTTGAAGAAGATTTAAGGTTAAGCAACTGTCCGACACTGATCTTGCCCTCGACTGTACCCGACACTTCTGAATTCCTGCAATAAACCTCACCGTTAATCTTGCCGGTAGTGCCTATTACCACTTTCCCTTTGGTAGTAAGGCTTCCCGTGAGGGCGCCATCCACTCTGATATCACCGTTTGACCTTACGTCTCCCGTTATTTCTGTTCCGTTACTGATAAGATTGATAGTCTGGCTGTCCGTGTCGTTTAATTTTCCCATGATTATTGAATTTTTTCGTACAAACATAATAACTCAAATTTTAAAAACCTATTGCGGTTTAAATAAAAAAGGGATTGTTAAGCAGGGGGCTTTCTACTTTGGATCGTAGGCCCATTTGAGATACAGCGAGCCCCAGGTGAATCCTCCCCCGAACGCCGCCAGGATTATCTTGTCTCCCTTCCTCAGCCTCGGCTCATATTCCCACATGCACAGGGGTATTGTTGCCGCGGTGGTATTGCCGTAATTTTCTATGTTGACCATCACCTTTTCCGGCGGAAGGCCCACCCGCCTGCCGGTAGCGTCAATAATCCTGAGGTTGGCCTGATGTGGTACAAGCCAGGCTATATCCCCGGCCTTGAGGTTATTGCGTTCCATTATCTCAGCCGCAATATCAGCCATGCTTGATACGGCGAACTTAAAGACCGCCTGTCCCTCCTGGTATATGAAATGCTCCTTGGCTTCAATTGTTTCGTGTGAGGCGGGCCTGACTGATCCTCCTGCCTTCAGGTGCAGGTATTTGCGGCCCGATCCGTCAACCCTGAAGATATAATCCATTATCCCGGTATCGCCGGTTACAGGCTCAAGAAGGACTGCCCCGGCAGCATCGCCGAAAAGCGGGCATGTTGTTCTGTCTGTATAATCGGTAATTGCCGACATCTTATCGGCACCCACCACGATCACTTTTCTGAATTTTCCGGTTTCGATAAATGATGCTCCGGTCTGAAGCGCGAAGAGAAAGCCCGAGCAGGCTGCACCGAGATCAAAGCTGAAAGCGTTCTTTATGCCGACCTTGTCGGAAATGATGTTGGCTGTTGCGGGAAAGGACATGTCGGGTGTGATGGTGGCGCATATCAGCAAGTCAACTTCGTCGGGTGACGTCCCCGTTTTTTCAAGCAGGCCGGCCACCGCCTTTTCTCCAAGGTCTGAAGTGCCAAGTCCCTCTCCTTTAAGTATGCGTCGCTCTTTTATTCCGACTCTCTGCATTATCCATTCGTCGGAAGTATCAACCATTCTCGACAATTCAGCATTTGTGAGCCTGTATTCGGGGACCCATGCATGGATGCCTGTAATTGCGGCCCGTTTCTTTTTCATAATCAGATTGCTTCTAGAATCCTCCTGGCCAGGTTGGCATGAACAACGTCCCTGGTCTGCAGTATCATATTCATAATGGCTTTCCGCTGCGATATGCCATGTCCTATAACCACGTTTGCATTGATCCCTATCACCGGTGTTCCCCCAATGTTTTCAAAGTCGAGGCGGTCGAGAAAGGGATCGTTAAAACCCTTTGACCTGAAAATTGAATGAAAAGCCTCGGTCTGCTTCAGAACGACATTCCCAACGAATCCGTCGCATACCACAACATCCGTCATACTCTTCTGAAACAGTGAGCTGCCTTCAATATTTCCTGCAAAATTGAGCCCCGGATGTTCTTTCATCAGTTCATGGGCTGCCTTTACCGCTGCAGTACCCTTCGTTTCCTCCTCTCCTATGTTAAGAAGTCCTACCGAAGGATTTTCTATTCCCAGAACAAATTTCGCATACAGGCTTCCCAGGATTCCGTACTGTAGAAGGACATCAGGTTTGCAGTCGGGATTTATTCCCACATCGAGGATAACTGAATTGCGGCCGTCGACCGATGGAAGCAGTGTTGCCAGAGCAGGCCGGAATACACCCGGAATAACATTGACCGTGTAGCTTGCGCCCACCAGCATTGCCCCTGTGTTACCAGCACTGCAGAATCCGTCGATCCTGCCCTGCTTCAGCAGATTGAAACCAACAGAAATACTTGAGTCCTTCTTCTGCGAGAAAGCCCTTGCAGGATGCTCTCCCATGTCAATGACTTCGGAGGCATGGACAATCTCAAAATCATCAGGATCATGTCCTGATGCCTCAAGCTTTGCGATAATCGGCGTCTTATTACCAATAAGCACCAGGTTTTCTCCTTCAGAAAGATGCTGCAGGGAATCGACTGCACCTTCAACGATTGCATCAGGGGCGTAATCGCCTCCCATGATATCAAGACCAATCTTCATGATATCGTATAATTAGGTTAGATCAGGTTGCAGCTTTCTTCTCAACAGCCAGCTTTCCCCTGTAATAGCCGCACTCAGGGCAGACACGGTGATACCTGACCGTCGATCCGCAGTTTGAACAGGCAGCAACCGTAGGGGGTGTAGCCTTGTCGTGAGTCCTGCGCTTGTCTCTCCTTTGCTTGGAGTGTTTTCTCTTCGGATGTGCCATATCAGATTTATTTTTTAATTGTCGATCATAAGTTTTTTCAATTCATCCCAGCGGGGATCACCTGAATTCTTTTCTTCTGTTATATGCTCATTAAGTTTCTCCATCATCGCCGGATCGCATGAGCTTTTCCCGGATTCATCATCGGGATGAAGCCTGCGGATCGGCAGCGCCAGATGTATAAACTCATAGAGGTACTGGCTCAGATTCAGTTCATGTTCCTCATCGGTTACAATAACAATATCCGGATCGGTATCATCCTTCATCGTACCATGCCTTATGAGGAGCCTGTTGCCGCAGTCGATGCCATAGTCAAACATCCCCAGACAACGGTCGCAGCAGACAGTTACAACCCCCTTTATCCTTATGTCAAGGCCAATGGTCGATGCAATCTTGTCAGCCGTGACGGTTACCGACAGGCTGCCTTCCCTGATCTCCGATTCCTCAAACAACATAAAAAAATCGTTTCCGATCTCAAAATCAAAGGTCTGACATCCGGTCTTAAGGCCGGTTAACGGTATGGTGTAAGATCCGGACATCCTCTTTAATTTTGGTCTGCAAAAATATAAATCCTATTCCAATTAAAAAAATTATCAACAAAAAAGTAACATTAAGGGAAATAAAAGTTTATGTACCGGCATAAAACCGCAATTCGCCGATTTATTTATTGCTTTAATGGTGCGGTAGATTATTTTTGAATCAGAATAAACAGACAGAGTCATGAAACACAGAGATCATTTCCGCAAGCATCGAGAACATCATCCGAAAGTAAGCTTCGGATTGTTCCTCATCCTTCTTGGCCTGGCGCTCCTGGTGGCCACGAACGATATGCTTAACCTTGGCAGTATTAAAAGTTACTTCACCTGGCAGACGGCCATGATATTCATAGGTGCGCTTCTGCTGGTGAACCTGGAATTTACCGGCGGGATACTTCTCGCAGCGGGAGGCACCTGGTTTTTCATTCAGCACTTCTATGATGAGATTCCTGCTCTGGTTAAAACGATTTACTGGCCTTCGGTGATAGTTCTGATAGGCCTGGGGTTTATAATCTCATCCCTCTTCAAAAAATTTCCGAAACCCGATAATTCATTAAACAAATAAAACATACTATTATGGACTCAAATGAAAAGTACAGAGAAGATCGCCCCGCCAGGGCGAACAACAGGGTGATCATTGGCGTGATCCTTGTGCTGGCAGGCTTGTTCCTTGTCATCAGAAACACCGGATTCTTTCCCGGCTACATTGACAATGTTATTTTCAGCTGGCCAATGCTGCTCGTGGCTATAGGACTTGTTATGACACTGGGAGCCAGTGAAAAGACCGCCGGAGTTATTGTTATGGCTGTCGGCGGATTTTTCATGATACCTCTCATTTTCAGGGAGACATTTCATATGTACAACATGTTCTGGCCGTCAATATTTATAATTGTGGGAGTGATATTTATCGTAACCACGCGCAGGAGATGGAGCCCTGTAAGGTCACAGGGAACCGTAGGAGATGACTATATAGAATATGTGAACATCTTCAGCGGGGGTGATCGCCAGGTGGTTTCCCAGAGCTTCATGGGAGGAAAGATAACCGCTATATTCGGAGGCAGTGAGCTTGACCTTACGAAGGCAGGGCTGGCACCGGGACGATCGGAGATTGAGATTGCATGCATATTCGGCGGCACAACCATTATAGTTCCCGAAGACTGGCATGTCACCATCGAGGTAACACCTATTCTCGGAGGATTCAGCGACTCAAGGAAACTGGCACCGGGCAGAAGCATCGATATCTCAAAACATCTTATAATAAAGGGTGCCGTAATTTTCGGAGGAGGTGAAGTGAAGAGCTACTAGAGATGAAACATCCGGTTCTCTCAAATAAAGTAAGGCTGATTATCTGGTGGCTGGCCTGGCTCATTCTGGCGCTGGGCCAGCTCCTTGCATATTACCTTAGCTCAGGGAGCGTTACCGTTATAAGCATTGCAGATACTGTAATCTCCATCCTGATCTTTTCGGGTCTGGCGCTATCCGTCTGGTACCCCTTCAGCTTCTTCAACACCATAAAGGCACGAACCGGCGCAATGGTTTCAAATATACTTGCGGGAGGGGTGGTGTCCATAGGGATCTGGATCCTTCTCAGCAGGTTTATCGTATCGTCGATTTTCCCGGAAAGCGAGGAGTATAAATTGTATTGGGATGCCACATTTTACTTCAGGTTAGGATCAGGAGTCTTTATTTATATCCTGGTAGTGGTAAGCTACTATCTTTTCATTAGCCTTACAAGCCTTTCGGAGAAGAAAGCGAGGGAGGCAAAGCTGGAAACCCTGGTAAGGGAGACTGAGCTTAAAATGTTAAGGTCGCAGATCAATCCCCATTTCCTGTTCAACAGCCTTAACTCGGTAAGTTCGCTTACGATAACCAATCCTGAGAAAGCAAGGGAGATGGTGATCAAGCTTTCAGACTTCATGAGATATGCCCTGTCCCGGAAGGACGACCAGCCGGTAACCCTCAGAAGCGAGTTTGAGAATCTTCGCCTCTACCTCGATATAGAAAAGGTCCGCTTCGGAGATAAGCTTACCACCGAAGAGCTGATAGGTGAAGAGTGCCTCGATTTTAAAATGCCGGTTATGCTTCTTCAGCCACTTTATGAGAATGCGGTAAAACACGGGGTATATGAAAGCACCGAAAGCGTCAGGATCACCACAGAGGCACAGATCTCAGATGGTTTTCTCAAAATGGTAATATCCAATAATTACGATACTGCTCCATCATCATCAAAAGGTACGGGAACCGGACTGAAAAATGTATCAAGAAGACTTGAACTCTTCTACGGTGAAAAGGCGTCGCTGAATACAACAAAGGAGAAGGGAGTCTTTACAGTAACACTCTTTATTCCGCTGGAGGAACCCTTAAAACCTCTTTGACAAGTAATCCGATCTTTGTGTATCTTTGTTAAGTTGCAGAGACACTTTTTATTTTTCGGTCAGGATATTGCTCACCTGTTAATAATTGTAAACAATGGAAAAAATCAGGACAGTGATAATTGATGATGAGGCTCCCGCAAGGGAAATAATTAAGCATTACCTTAGTGATATTGAGCCGGTTGAGGTTATTGCAGAGTGTTCTGACGGTTTCTCGGGACTAAAGTCGGTTTCATTCATGAAGCCCGACCTGGTTTTTCTCGACATCCAGATGCCAAGGCTGACGGGCATCGAAATGCTTGAGGTAATGACCGAAAAACCACAGGTGATATTCACTACCGCATATGACCAGTTCGCCATCAGGGCATTTGAACTGAATGCCGTGGATTATCTGCTGAAACCCTTTCCGAAAAGAAGGTTCACAGAAGCCGTTAACAAGGCGATTGAGAAAATACGATCCGGCCAGGGCAGTTCCGAACCTGCAAACAGGCTTCTGGCAAAGATGCCCGAACCTGCATTGCCCGTCAGCCGGGTGGTTGTGCGCAAGGGAAGTTCAATAAACCTCATACCTGTTGAAAACATAAGATTTGTGGAGGCCCAGGACGACTATGTGATGATTCATCATACCGGAGGCAAGGCTCTCAAGCAGCAAACAATGAAATACTATGATGAGAATCTTCCGAAAAGCGATTTTGTCAGGATCCACAGATCCTATATTGTAAGGGTTGAGGAGATAAAAAAATTAGAACCCTACGGCAAGGATAATCATGTTGCCGTTCTTCATGCCGGTGATAGGCTGCCTGTCTCCCGTGCAGGATATAAGGAACTGAAGAAGGAGCTTGATTTTTAAGTCGTGCTTCCGCTTAAGCGGAACTTCGTCGCTCCGCTCCTTGAGTCGTAAAGTCGTGCTTCCGCTAAGCGGAACTTCGTCGCTCCGCTCCTTGAGTCGTAAAGTCGTGCAGTCCTGCAGTCAGGAAGTCGTGCAGTCCTGCAGTCCTGCAGTCCTGCAGTCGGGAAGTCGGGAAGTCATAAAGGTCTTGCAAGTCGGTTACAGCGTTTATAGTGGCGAAAAGGTTTATACTTTTTAAACCTGAACCGGGGCACCGGATCATAGCCATGGGTTCCGCCGGGCCTGCATCTAAGTATCCTTCCCGTGGCCATTATCAGTCCTGCCAGCGGACCGTGGATCTTCAGTGCATCGAGTGCATACTGCGAACAGGAGGGCACATGGCGGCACGAAGGCCTTAAAAGGGGAGACATGGCATACTGGTAGAACCATACAGGCACTGAAAGAATAAAAACTAATATCATCCTCAGAGTTCCCTTCATTCAGCAAATATAATAACATCGTCGACTCAAGGAATGACTGATTCCTACCTGCCTTCCACGACAAGATACCGGGTCTTTTTATGCAGGATCCTTAGAATAATCCATATCAGGCCTGCCGGGAGAATAAAATACAGCCACAGGGGTGTTATGAAAAGTTCACCGGCAATAATATAATTCCTGCACAGGTCCAGCAGGGTGAATATTGCGAATATGCTGAAAAAGCTGTTGTGCTCCCTTTTAAGAACTGTTCTTATGCAAAAGGGTAAAAGAGGAGGGGTAAAGTTTCTGAAGGCTGGAATTACCGGGAGCACCTTTTCTGACCATTTATCATAGAGATCCCCGAATTTCCTTCTGAGGAACTGTTCTTCCGCAAACATTATTCTTTCGTAGTAGAGCCAGTAGACAACAACAAAGGTCAGGGTGAACCAGAATGATCTCAGGAAAAGCACAGGACCGAGCCACATAAGGAAATTTGCTGCATAGAGCGGATGACGCATCACTGAATAGATACCAGTAACATTCAGTTCTCCGGCAACCTGGCCTGCAGCTGTATTTCGGCCTGAGGTTGCCCCGGGAGCAAATCCGACAGTCAGTATCCTCATAATCTCTCCTGCGATGCTGATACCGAGGATCAGCATTTCAAACAGCGGATTGAAGATTATTACTTCCCTCTTTCCGAGGTACATTGCTGCAATTCCGAACAGGATAAGAAAGAGAGGGAGCCACCCTCTTCTTTTGAATAACCAGTTGCCGCTCTTTTCAAATTCATGGACAAGTGCCATAGATTGCCTTATTAAGATGTGACTCCGGCGGTAAAAGTATGAAATTTTCAGAAACTGTATTTCATCCGCAGGAATCCGAGGTTCATCCTCCTCTTCTCATCTCCGAAGACACCGTTGAAGTATTGCCAGATAAATGAGAAGTCGACATTTTCTGCAAGAGAAAAGTCAGCCGATGGTCCTGCAAAAAAGCCCTCCAGATCGGGAAACCACATACCAGACATGCCGAGTGTAAAAAGCGGGCCTGCAGCCCAGGTGAACTGCCCGAATGCTGTAAACCGTGAGAATGCCAGGTCCCTGGCGGAGAGGCTGGTGGTATAGAGTCCCGTGAAATTGTTCAGCTCAAGTGGATTGCTGCAATACATCAGCTGAAACTGCAGCATTGAGTTATCTTTAAGTACCCGGTCAAGTCCGGCGGTAACGATAACAGTTCCCTTGCCGCCGGTGTCGCTGCCTGCGGGAATGAACCATGAGCTCTCGCCCCTGAACGATGAGGAACCGAGCACTCCGGACCATCCGAAGCCTGCAACAAAGTCCTCACTATCAACATACCCGGCAAGAAACTGCAAATCGTAACTCCATCTGTTGAAGCGGAAAAGGCCTGCTGCGGTGATATTGTCGCGGGAGTCGGCCTTAACGGCCAGCTCAAGCGCCGAGGAGTATGATGGGAAGTATTGAATTCTCACCGCATCACTGCCCGGCCGTTCGATATAGTCAAAATCGAAAAATGAGTAGGCATTGAATATATCGTTGGGGTTCCATACAAATGTCTGGCCCCAGTTGATCCTTTGACGGCCAATGGTTACCTGGAATTTATCCAGGCTGTAGTCTAACCAGAGCCTGTCGATCTTTGTGTTAAAGAGTACAGACGGTTTGCTGAAGATGTTCCACGACATGTCGGCCCACCCGGGATCTGTGCTGACCAGATCGGAGTAGTAAGTGCCTGTTTTGACCATATCGCCAGTGAAGAGGCGGTTCCTGAGTTCTGCGGCAAAAGTGAGTTTCGGAGTGATGAATCCTTTAAAATTGAGCCTGTTATGAATAAGATTGTCATTTATGAAGTTGTCGGACACCGATTCAAACATTACGCTCTGCATCGCAGTGACATAACCATTCAGCGAAACTTTCTGTATATCCTCCTGAGCCGTCGACAATAAGCATAGAAGCGCGGCTGCCGCCGATACCAGGTATTTCTTCAGTGTCATGGCAGGATTCCTTCTGAACCGTTTCTCACCTCATCAGTTAAAACCATTCCATCCTCAAGGGTTACTACACGCCGCGCCATCTTCATTACCCGAGGGTCGTGTGTCGAAAAGATAAAGGTGATCTTCTCCTCCCTGTTAAGCTGTTCCATTATCTCAAGCAGGGTTTTTGCTGATTTCGAATCGAGGTTTGCGGTAGGCTCGTCGGCAAGAACGAACTTGGGCCTGGATGCAAGCGCTCTTGCAACTGCTACCCTCTGTTGTTGTCCGCCGGATAGTTTTGACGGACGGCTGTTTATCCTGTCACCCAATCCCACGGCCTTCAGCAACTCAAAGGTTCGCTTGTCCCTCTCTTCCCTGGACCATTTCTGAAGAAGCATGATGAACTCGACATTCTCCCCCGCCGAAAGAACCGGAATAAGGTTGTACGACTGGAACACAAAGCCTATATTCCTCATTCTGAAATCGATCAGCTTCGAGGATTTGAGCTTTGAAAGGTCGGTCCCGTCGATGATGATCTCTCCGGATGTCGGCATATCGAGGCCTCCGATAAGGTTCAGCAGAGTTGTCTTGCCTGAACCAGATGGCCCTACAATGGCGGCAAACTCACCCTCCATGAAGCTCAGCGAAACGTTGTTAACCGCGTGTACCTTAACTTCGGTTGAGTTATATATTTTATTGACATTCTTTAATTCAAGTACTTTCATGGCAGTGTTATTTAATGGTGAATCATTCTGTTCTGAGTGCTTCGACCGGATTCAGCTTCAATGCTTTTCGTGCCGGCCAGATTGAGGAAATAATTGCGGTAACAAGTACCAGCAGGGTTGTAAACACAAAAAAGTCGGTAGTAACAACAGGATATACCCGTGCCGCGAATCCCATGGCCTCAAAGCCTTCTCCCCATGCTGAGAAATGTATGCCTGTTTTGCCAAGGATTCTAACTATACCCCAGCCGGCAGCCATTCCTGTCAGTGCTCCCGTGGCCGTCAGGAAAATTGTCTCAAGCATTATCATACTGAAAATCCTTTTGCGGTTCATACCTATTGCCATAAGCATGCCAAGCTCCTTTGTCCTCTCGAGTATGGCCATAAGCATGGTATTTATTATGCCGAAGGCAAGCGCCAGCATTATTATACCAATGAAAATAAAATAGTACATGATCATATAATCATTCATCATGGCTGCATCGGGAGCCAGCTCCCTCCATGTCCTGACGGTATTGGCCGTTGTTACTGCCGCAAGTTTTTCCTTAACGGTGTCTGCATCATTGATGTTATCGAGAAGCAGGGCCATTTCGTGTATCAGGACCTCATCCCCGCCTGTAAGGCTTGCCAGTTCCTGCGCATTTACAAACACTGAAGCCTGATCGAAACCCGTATTGGTTGTCCTGTAAATTCCGCATACCCTGAATGCACTCTGGACAGGAGTGCCTGTGTCGTCGGAGAATATTATGAGTACCCTGTTCCTTATCCTGTAATCAAGAGCTTTATCGAGAATAAGGTTTCCATACCGGTCAAGCTCCTTTTTTGTAAATATATTCTTCAGTTCATCCCTGAAGTCCTTCGGAGAGCGAAATCTGGTGTCCTTAAGCGATGAGAGCTTCGACATAATATTCTCAGGAACCTTCTCTTTCTTAAGTTCCTCGATTACATCGTCAGAGACAATGTAATGCTTAAGCTTAAGTATCTCAGCAGTCTTGTCGCTTATAAGTATTTCCCCGTCTCTTTGCGGATCGAGGTAATCACCCGCCCCGGGCACGATCTTCTTCCATATTTCTGTTACAATCTTTTCCCTCTCAGGGTCAATGCCATAGACAATCACACCGGCTGTTGCCCAGGGAGTATTGGCCATTGCCACCATTTTGGTTCGTTCCACCCAACCTTTGACACCAGGTAAAGATTCAATTGTCGCGGCGATCTGATCCAGGTTCGCAACTGTGAGGTCAATCTCTTCATTATCAATGAATTCATTATTATGTATCTGGACATGAGAAACTTCATTGAAAATGGCATCGCTAAGGCGCTGCTCCACCCAGCCCTTCATTATGCCTACAAGCAGCACGCCTGCAACTATTCCCAGCGTAACTGCAACAATCACCACCAGGCTCCTGTTCCTGTTGCGCCAGATATTTTTCCATGCTATAGATCTTATCATTTCAATATTATTATCTGTTGAAAATCAGGAATATTATATAACCGGCATAGATCGCCAGCATAAGCGCGCCCTCCCATCTTTCGATCACATACTTCCTGCTGGTGTAAATTGTCAGCAACAAAATCACGCTGGCAGCAATTGTCATCAGGATATCGATGTTTGAGGCCGGGTTGAGGGGTATGGGATGTATCAGCGCATTAAAGCCGAGTATCCAGAGAATGTTCATTACATTCGATCCGACCACATTGCCGATAGCTATATCAGACTGTCGTTTAAAAGCAGCCACCGCCGAGGTTGCCAGCTCAGGCAGGGATGTTCCTATCGCAATAATGGTAAGTCCGATAAGCGACTGGCTGACATGAAAGGATTCAGCTATTAACACAGCTCCGTCAACTATCCATTTACCTCCGAGAACAAGGCCAAGCAGGCCGATAATTATGAATGATACCGATTTGAAACTGGTGAATTCCCTGATGTTATTGTTTTCAGGCACTTCATCCTTTACTTTCGATATTCTGAAGGTGTAAATGATGAAAACGGCCAGGCAGAACAGGAAAATAATCCCGTCAAATACTGAAAGGATGGAGGGTTCATCACCGTTAAAGAAGACATCGTTGGCCAGTATCCCCAGCAAAAGCGCGGCAAGCAGGCTGAAGGGTATCTCCTTCCTGACGGTATTTCTTTTAACCGTTATTGGATAGATCAGAGCCGAGATCCCCAGGACAAGCAGAATGTTTGCAATATTGCTGCCCAGAATATTTCCGATAGCCAGATCCGCATTTCCCTTCATGGTGGCAAAAATGGTAACAATGAACTCGGGGGCTGACGTACCGAATGCCACTACGGTTAGACCAATAACTATATTCGAAATCTTTGATTTTTTGGCTATTGAAGCTGCCCCGTCGATCAGCATATTTGCACCTGTGACCAGTACAATGAATCCTATTACAAATAGTACGTATGTTAATATCTGATATTCCATAATTACAAATTATCAGCTCCGGAGTGCATCTATTTCTTTAAGCCGTCCTATTTTTCTTATGGGATACAGTGCTGCCAGCATGACCATCAGGGCAACAACTGCCGCCTGCCACCAGAAGTAGGGACCTATCGGGGCTGTGGGCATCACTGCATCCCAGCCGTAGTCTTCCATCATCTTTGCAAGGTCGCCCTTCAATACAATAGGGAAGCGGTTAAAATAGAGGATCAGGGGAATACTTGCCATAAGCCCGGCCAGAAGTCCCAGTATTCCGAGAAGGGACATTTCTATGGCCATAACTCTTTTAAGCTTGTTTTTTTGCATCCCTATGGCAATAAGCACTCCAAACTCCTTTCTCCTTTCTGCCAGCATCATAAGGACTGTTCCGAATATTCCGAAGAATATAATGAAATAGAGCAGTCCGAGCATGGCCATACCGCTCTGGCTGTCGCCCTGTATCTGCTGGTACAGAACAGGATTGAGCTCGTACCAGGTTTTGGCGACTGAAGTGCCGTCACTCAGAAGGTTGTTGATCGCTCTTTGTGCCGTTCTCATTGTGCGGTTCGACCTGTCGGTAAGGTTAACTGCCAGCGATGTAATCATTCCTTCACAGTCAAAGAACTCCTGTGCTGTCGCTATGGTCATTATAATAAGCCGGTTGTCAATTTCCGGCGCGGGCATTTTAACGATGCCTCTTACCGCGAAGAGACCGGCTGCGGAAACTCCCTGGTAACCCTGACCCATCAGGATTATTGTATCGCCGATGGATGCTTTCAGGAAACCGGCAAGCCGGTCGGAAAGAAGCACTCCGTCGTCGTGGTCGGAGAGAAAGCTGTTTGACTCACGGATATTGTCCTGTATTATTGGAATATAAAGGTTGTTGTCGGCAACAGTCAGGCCCATCTCCAGTTCTAACCTTGCCTGCGATGAATATGCTCTGCCGCTGTTTTTTTCGAGGTTTTCAATTACATGAGCTGGCAGCAGGTTCTTTGATTTAATGTTTTCTACAGCTTCGGGGGTGATCCTGTAGCGAACCAGATTGTTCCCGGGATTGGAGAAATTCCGCTCCTTTGCCGGATCGATAGCCAGTATCGCAACGCCTTTTGACTGGGGTCCGTTAGAGACAAGGGCAAACGATTCAAGGTGCGGGGTGACTGAGATGACCCTGTCAACACCAGTGATCTTTGCGGCCAGCGATTCATCATATTCAAACGAATAATCGATAAGGGGATTATCCTGGTACTTTGTATGCTGTATCCTGAGATGTCCCGAAAATGACTCGATAAAGTTGTTGATCATCTGGTCGTAGGTACCAAGCTGGTACGATCTCATTACAACGGCAAAAAAGACTGCAAAGAATACAGAGGCGGCGGTTATGATTGTCCGTCGTCTGTTTCTCCAGAGGTTCCGCCATGCTATTTTGAATTCATCTTTCATTACTGACTCTCTTTACCGGTAATTATACCCTGCTTCAACTCAATGATTTCCATTTTCAGCGCACCCTTTTCATATTCTGCTGCGAGAAGAAGCTCTCTTCCAGCGGGATGTTGAACCTGATCTCCTGGATTTCCACGATCGTACTGTTGCCAGGTTCTTCGGCAGGGAGAAGTTCTATTCTGGTGGGGATTCTCCGCCCGTCCATAACTTTTATATCTGAAGCCGTTTCTGTTCTGACAAGAAAACCATCCTCGTCGTAAAGCTCGGCTCTGAGTACGATGAACTCTTTCTTATCGATCCATCTGATCTGCCTGCCCCATACTATGGAGGCCTCTTCCCTTGCGGTCATTACGATCCTGTAACAGAGAGTGCCGCCGATGATCTCTTCTCCTGCAATCTCGTGATTATAGTCGGTTACCACCGAAGATTCCCTCAGGATGTCGTCGTTGGTATAATCGGATCCCATCCATCCCTGCGACATCATCGAAGGAGGCAGCTTTATGAGCCTGTTAATGGCCGGGTTCCAGGTCCACATCTCGTTGCCCCTTTTAAGGAAACTCTGGCCCGCCTCCTTTGCCGGAGAGGTGATAAGGGTCAGTGCATAATCCTTTTCCAGGGTCCAGTTCCTGAACCCGACGCTTCTTTTCCATGTTGGCCTTACTATTGTCATTGTCATCACTGAATAGCCCGATTTTTCACCGCTGAACTTATCGTCGGCCATTTTCACAATCTCGGCGGCTGTGAGCTCCTGGCTGTTTGCCGTGGCGGGAAACACAAATAGTGCTATGCCGGCCAGTATGTTTATACAGATTCTTTCCATCATATTGTCATTTGAACATTTCAACAATCCTGTCGATTATCTTTTCATCGTCCTTGTCGTCCTCAATATAGATTCGCGTTATTGCATAACCTTTCAATGTAATAATGAACATGTTCATGTCGGTTACAGGATCATATTCCGGTCCCTTTTTCACTTTTTTTCGTGAGAAATAATCGGCAATCATTTCTGAAATCACTGACACAAAATGTGTATCTCCCGTCATGAATTCCAGTTTCACAACCGGATCGGACGATAACACCGAGAATTTCTCCCTTACCTCCTTCTGCATAACCAGCTGGAAGAAGAGTCTCCAGAAGGATCTTTTCGCACGAAGTACAACAGATATTTTTCTGACAAAGAATTCAAATTCATCCTCGCTCAGGTATCCGTCCTTGTTCACATCGAAGTACTTGTATATCTCCATTACCGATCTTTGGAGGATTGCTGACAGGAGTGCCTCCTTGCTGTCGAAATAATTGTACAGCAATCCCTTGGAGATCCCGGCATGCTTTGCTATGTGACTGATTGTGGTTGCATAATAGCCCTCGCCGGCGAAATGCTCAAGAGCCGCATCCATAATAAGGGTTTTCTTCTCCTCCCTTATCCCTTCAAACTGTAGTTGTGTCCGTGGCGACATAGCTTTTTGGTTAAACGCTCAGTCAATATACTCTTTATTTAAAAACCGTTTTTGAATGAACGGTTAGTCAAAATTAAAATCAATAATTTTAACGTCCAAATTTTTTAAGGGAAAATTGATGAATGGTAGTTTTCGGGCAACGGATTGCACCAGGATTCGGCACGCTCCCGGCTAGTATTGTTTTAACCCCCGGATTTACCTGGGTAACCCTGTGCTCAAAGCGCCGCCCCGGGTCCGGCAAACAGTAGTGGAGGCTAACAATATCAAAATTCCCGCAGCTAAGTATTCACTCTGTCAGAAAAAAATATAGCTTTATAGTTTAAAATGAAGTCGCGGTGTTCTGCAATTATCTCATCAGTTGACTAACAGGCTTGCTTAATGAAACTTGTCTTCCGGTTTAAGGTCCTGGTAATATTGATCCTTTTTGCGGGCTGTGTTAAATCCTGCGAATTTCAGCCCCATGATATACCTATGGCAGACACAGACAAGCCGCCGGATACGGGACCGCCGCTCATGCTTAACCTTAACAACTACCACGATACCATAAAAATCGGTTACTTAACAAACTTCCAGTATTCGGTAACCGGTGCGGGCAACAGGATACTTTCGGTAAATATCAGTATTGGCGACAAGGTAATCCATGAGTACACTTCAGATGATCCCCGGACATTCTCCTTCACCCTTGACCCTATGGGTTATCCTGACGGCAAGTATCATCTCAACATCCGGATAGCCACATCAACAGGTAGCGGAAGCATTGCTGACAGGGTAGGGCTGGAAGGGTATCTCTATGAGCTTGACTGGCCGCTGGTGATCGATACGAAAATCCCGCAGGGACCATATTTCATTACATTAGAGAAGGTCCATAATCCTGAAGGAGTAAAATTATCCTGGAAGAAGTTCAATCATCCAAACTTCATCAGGTACGTTATTCTCCGTCAGTTCATCCCTTATCAGGCCAGCCCGCAGATAATTGCCGAGATCATTGACCCGGAACAGGCAACTTTTACCGATCGTTATTTCTGGGAAGGCCAGGATGCGGTTTACTTTGTAAGAATTGTCACTCCCTTCGGCAATCACGATGGAGCCCCATCAACATTTCAGGATGTTCTTGCCGGCTTTTCAGCTGCCTGGCATGACGACGGAACACTCGATGTCGGCTGGGGTAAAGCCAGAAACACTGATATGTTTGGCGGGTATTATATAAGTGTTGGTTATGGACCGGTGCCTTTTGATTCATTATATATCGAAAACCCTGAAGAAAACCATGCTACATTCCGTAATACAGGATTTGCAAACGGTATAATCATTTCGCTTGCAATAGTTCCGAAGGGGCTGCCTGATTCTGATTACAACAAACTTAAACCCACAAGTTATTTTCATTACACTCAGCCCGACATTCCTTTGTTCACCGATGCAAGAGGTGTTAACAACCGCAATTTTATTCTCCTAACAAGAGATATCAGAATATACAAATATTATCCCGAAGAAAAGAGAACAGACAACACCATTCAGGTTAGTATGCCAAGGACTAACCTGATTTCAGTCACAAACGATGGAAGCAGGTTTGCGTACTTCAGCGAAGACAGATTTCATGTCCGCCGTACCGACGATTTTACTCTGGAAAGTGTTTTCAGCGGTCCCTCTATAGAATATCCGGGACAAATTACAGATCTTTCCCTCTCCGATAACAATCTGCTGCTTGCTGCCGACAGCTGGGGGGAGCTCTTCCTGTACGATGCCTCCACGGGTCAGCTGGTAAGAAAAGACTCCATCCCCATATACAGATGGACTGATTTTGTTCTTGCGATCTCACCTGACGGTACAAGGATGATAGTAAGCACAGAATCAGAAGGTTTGGTATATTATTCAATTGATCCTTCCGGCTTGACGCCTGTCGGCACTGAAGAACCGGATGTATCTGATGTTTTTTATTCAAAGGATGGTTTGTATGTCTTCCTGATAAGATACGACGCCATTATTAAAAGAAGAGCCGGTGATTTCGGGTTCGTTTCGATGCATCCCCTGCCTGGCGGATATTATTCTTCACCAGATATTGACCGGGACAGGTTGTTGCATTCAATTGGTTTTGGAGCCGGTTACAATATAATAGATATCAATACCGGCCAAGTCCTTAAAACAATCAATCTGGGAACAGATATGAACAGATATACCCTTTTCAAAAACCATATAGTCACATCAGGCCGCCAGCTTAATCTTCCACAATTTTAAGACTTATGAAAGTGCTTTCCACATACATATTTCTTGCATTTATTATTACTCCTTTTCAATTAAAATCGCAGGTTTCCTTTGACTTTTATGGAGGTTTAGCTTCCTATACCATGAGCGACCTGAAGGAGGTCAACAGTCAGACAATTAAGTCCATGCCGTTTCAGGTAATAACAGTCGATAATTTCAACCCGGGCCCGTTTATCGGAACATCACTGAGCCTGAAAATATCCGGACAGCATTTACTGGGGCTTCATTATCAGTATAACACGACGGGCTCCAGAATAGGACAAAAGGATTATTCAGGGTATTATACCTACGACCAGATTACAAACGGGCATCTTATAGGAATAAAACCCGAAACTATCATTGAACAAAACAATCTCTTCACCCTTTCCCTTTCGATAATGACAGGTGTGATTATTACACGGCTGAAAATGAAGGAACAGTTTTCCGTTAACGATGTTTTGCTTGAAGACTCACTGTTTTTGGTGGCACACTCCGTTCCTGTTTATCCGTCATTAAAGCTGTCAATCCCGGTAATTGATATTTTATCCGGAACAATCACCCTGGGCTATCTGTACGATACCGGAGGCAAGCTCCATCGTGACGGCAACAGATACGCAGTATATGGAATTAACGGGAACCCGGTAAAAACAGGATGGACAGGTTTCAGGATAACTGCCGGTGCTAGTCTGAAGTTCAGAAAGACGTAAACGATCAATTTCAATTATTTCCCCACTCACCACAAATATTCAGGAACTTACAACATTTGCGGGGATAATCCGTTATTCCCGATAAATAGCAGAGGATTTTCGGTCTTAAAATTCAGGAAAAGAATTTCTATCTTTAACACGTTCTACTAAAAAACACTTACAATGGCAGGTCTCAGGTTTTTACTGGGCATGATCCCGGCAACTTCAAAGATTGAGCAGGCAGAAAAGGCTCTTGTTGATGAGTATGAGAGACTTGGTGCTTTCATTAAATCAGATCTCCTGGCGAAGTATAACAAGCTTAACGATCTGGTCAACTCATCTGATTTCAAACAGAAGAAGAAAGAGATCGAGTCGCTTCAGTATAAGAACTCGGAAGAACACGCAAAGGAAAAAGAGTTCTTTTCACTCCAGAAAGCAAAAGATATTTCCCTCTACTTTAAAACCATTTCCGGCAGCCTTCTAAAGAGGTTTAAAGAGATGGACGGATCGCAAAAGATCCACGATTACGAAGAGCTTGAAAGCCTGATTAACTCCTACGAATTCAAGCAGAAGCAGAAAATGAAACCTATAACCTTCAAGGACAGCGACGAATACAGGAAATTCCTTGAATGGAAATCGCTCAAATCGGATCCCGAGATCAAAACATACTTCAAAGCCGCGAAGAAGGGTGAGGCAACCAAAACCAGGGCTGTGGAAAGATTTGAGGAGCTGGGTGCATTTATAAGAAGCTCAGAGTTTCTTGCGAAAAAGAGAATGAAACCCATTACTTTCAAAGATACCGAGGAGTACAAGAAGCTTCTTGAATATAAGCGACTCAAAGGCAGTGCGGATATAAAGGATTATTACAAATTCAAGGAATCGAAAGAGTATGCAAACTACCTGAATACCGATGGTTCTGCAAGGCTTGCCAGGTATAATGAACTGAAGGAATATATAGCATCATCTGAATTCAAGGAGAAGAAGAGCTATCTTCTCGACAAGAAGAGGTTCGAAAAATCCGACATGTACAAGGATCTCCAGGAGTTCGAAAACCTTAAGAAGCACCCTGAAATTGTATGGTACTTCAAGGTTAAGGATTCCGACAAGTTTGATGTAATAAAGAAGCGCGAACTTACCTTTGCCGACGAATTTGAGGGTGACAGGCTCGACACCGGGAAATGGCTCACCAACTTCTTTTGGGGCGACAAGCTCCTGAAAGATAGATTTTCGCAGGAATCAGACCTTCATGCCTATACCGAAAATGATAATTTTGAAGTACGAAACAGCCTGCTTAAGATCCATACGAAGCCCCAGAAGGTAAATGGCAAGGTGTGGTCGCAGAAATACGGATTCAAATTAAAGGATTTCGGATTTACCACCGGTATTGTAAATTCGGGCAACAGCTTCAGGCAGAAATACGGGATCTTCTCAGCCAAGGTCAGGCTCGGTAACCCGGCTGCAAGAAGTGCCTTCTGGATGCTTGCGGATAAAATCACTCCTCATGTAGATATTTGCCGCACATCCGACAATAAGGTCTGGTTCGATTTTTCTCCTGCTGCAGGAAAGAAGGCAAAGACAGCGGTCGGATCAAAATATGCCGGTGATTTCTACATATATTCCCTGGAATGGACTGCTGACAAGCTTGTCTGGAAAGTAAACGGCATCGAGGTGTTCCGCCAGACATCGGACGTTCCCCAGGAACCAATGTATGTCAACCTGGCCGGCGGTCTCGAGAAACCCATCAACGGCATGACCACCATGGATGTTGACTGGGTAAGGGTGTTTCAGCATAAATAATCAGGCAACAGGGGCGTACCATGGTACGCCCATATTGAATGAGGCGTGGCATGCAACGCCCCCACCATGATGGGGTAAACAGGGGCATACCATGGTACGCCCCCGCCATGAATGGTTTCAAACATTTGGCAACAAGGTTGTAACCATTTGGATTTTTATCCGTCTTTAGGTTGTAATCCGGATTATGACAGTCAAAGAATACAACAGATCTGTTGAGGAGTATGCCGATTCGGTCTTTCGGTTCATCCGTGCAAATATCAGGGATGAAGAGAGAGCCAATGATATTGTGCAGGACAGTTACGAGAAACTATGGCGGAGCGTTGCCGAAATTGAATACAGGGTGGTGCGCTCCTGGCTCTTCTCCACAGCCTATCATAACATGATAGATATTATCAGAAAGGAGAAAAGACTCACAACTCTTGAGACATACGATGAAATGAGCTTTATTTCCGATTCCCAGTACAGCGATCTCAACGAGATACTTCACGAAGCGCTTGACCGGCTGCCCGATCACCAGAAAACACCGGTACTGCTTCGCGACTATGAGGGATACAGCTACAGGGAAATTGCAGATATAACAGGCCAGACCGAAGCCCAGGTAAAAATAAATATTTACCGCGGAAGAACGGCCCTGAAGAATTACATCGGAAAAATTGAAATTGTGCTATAGCCATGATGCCTGACAGGTCAAACTATGAAATCTGGTTCATCGACTGGCTCGATGGAAGACTGAGCGATCAGCAGGTTGCAGCGCTTGAAGATTTTCTCGCCGGAAATCCCGATCTGGCTGAGGAGTTCAGGACGCTCTCATCAATAAGCCTGAAGCCGCAAACCGATCGCTGTTCCCGCCGCGAAGACCTCTTTAAAAAGCCCTCTGATCTAAGCCCATCGCAGTTTGAGTATCTCTGCATCGCAGATCTTGAGAATGATCTTTCGCCGGAGGGCATCCTTGAGCTGGAGGAAGCAATGGCAGGTAATGAGGAAAGGAAGAAGGAATACGATCTTACCCGCCGGATAAAGCTCTCTCCTCCCGATATCAGGTTCAAACACAAGGATCGCCTGAGAAGAACCACACCCTTGCGGAAACTGGTATATTTTTCGGTGATTGGCCTGAGTGCCGCTGCAGCTGTTACAATGTTCGTAATATTTTATAATCCCGGCACTCCGGTTGTGCCGGCGCAAGGCACCTTAACAGCAACCTCCGCAACCATTGAAGAGGAGAATGCGGCAACCTCAGAAAGTGAAACAACAGCCGTAAACGGCAATGAAGATGAGTCATCGTCATTACAGGAACCCGTGAAGGAAGATCCTGCCGGCAGCAGAAAAGCCTCCATAACGTTAATTGCCGCACTTGCAGAGGATGTGCCTTCCGTAACCGCAACGGAACTGGAAGAACCGGCGGAAATCAGCCGTTTCAGCCTCGATCCCGTTCCGCTGGCAATGCATGTGGCCATCAGGGGGACCGATATCCGCAATGGTAACCTTATGGCATTTACCCCGGAAATAAGGGTCCCGCTGTTCGACGACGGAAGGAGCAATATGAACAGGTTCCTTGCAAGGGTGTTCCACGAGAAGATAATGAGGGACACCATTGCAGGCGACAGGCCTGTTAAGGTTTACGACATAGCAGGGGCTGGCATTGCCGGCATAAATAAACTGTTCGGAACCGCACTGGCTCTTGAGAAGAATACTGATGACACCGGAACGGTAACATCTGTTTATTTCAGCTCACGACTGGTGAAGTTCAATGCACCTGTCAGAAAATCCGAAATTTACCAGTAACTTTTTTAACACCATTTTCGTCACACTGCTGAAATGGATTAATTAACAAAGTCATGAAAAAGATTGGAATATTGATTATTGTGATGGCCCTGATAGGCCAGGCTTTTGCACAGGGGAATACAGTTACTGAAGAAAAGTCAGATACAAGAACTTCAACCTCAGGTTCAGGTGATAATATCAAGGTTATTATTGGCAAAGACCTTATAACTGTTGAGGATGCAGATTCTTCACTTAAAATAATGGTGCGCAACAGAGGGGTAAGCATACTAGAATCCCTTGAGGGCCCGAGGGTAAAGATCGAGAAGTATGATGCACCGGACCTGCCGGATTACAGAGACTCCCGAAGGTACCAGGAGTATGATGACAAACCCCGCAAATCGGGTGCACGGCATTTCAGGGGACACTGGTCGGGAATTGAATTCGGGCTCGGCAACTATACATATTTACAGAGTATGGACCTGCCTGATGACATTTCCTATATGACACTAAACACAAGCAAATCCAATTGTTTTAACCTTAACTTCTCGCAGCTTAGCATCGGTCTTACAAGACGTTTCGGATTAGTGACCGGAGCCGGACTTAACTGGAACTGTTACAGGTTTGAGGGCAATAACAGCATCACTGTCGGTCCCGACAGGGTTATAGCAGAATTAATTCCGTCCGGAGAGAGCGCAGTAAAAAAATCAAAATTTTCAACCTTCTATTTAAATGTACCCCTGCTTGTTGAACTCCAGATCCCGGCTGGTTACAGTAACAGCCTCAATGTTGCAGCCGGCGTGATAGGAGGATTGAAGCTCAATGCTGCAACAAGAATAGTGTTTCAGGACAAGGAGACAATCAAGGCAAACGGCGATTTTAATCTCAACCTCCTGAGGGCAGGCTTAACAGCCAGGGTAGGGTATGAAAACTTTATGCTTTTCGCCACTTATTATGCAACACCCTGGTTCAGGGAAGCACGCGGTCCCAACGGGCGCAATCCCGAACCTTTCGAACTGGGAATCGCATTAACATTTAACAATTAATCCCCCTTTTGATTTGTGGTTGTGGTAGAGGCAATGCATGCATTGCCTCTACCCGCGTTATCCAGCATACCCCCCAGGGGGCAGCAGAGACGCCCGAAATGGGCGTCTTTACGTTTGTTTTGGTTTTTGCCCGGTGCTCCTGTATCTTTGTACAAATCAGGTGAAGTATGGGAGATAATTTTTTAACCCCCCGGGAAATTCGCAGATACAATAAACAGATCATGCTTCCCGAAATAGGAATTTCCGGCCAGGAGAGAATAAAACAGGCCGGTGTGCTTGTTATCGGGGCAGGCGGACTGGGTTCTCCGGTTCTGCAGTACCTGGCAGCCGCCGGTGTGGGCAGGCTGGGGATAGCCGAGTTTGACACAGTTGATGAAACAAACCTCCAGAGACAGGTGCTTTACGGCTCAGGAGACATCGGAAAGCTTAAATCGATAATAGCAAAGGAGCGTATCGGGCATATTAATTCCTTCGTAAAGATCAGCATAATGAATCTGCCCGTCAATGAGAAGAACGCGCTCAGGATATTTAAGGAGTACGATGTGATAGTTGATGCAACAGACAATTACAGCACCAGGTATGTTATCAGCGATGCCTGTGTTATTCTCGGCAAGCCTATGGTCCATGGTTCCGTTTATAAATATGAAGGGCAGGTCGCCGTCTTCAATTACATGGGCGGACCAACCTACCGGTGCTACAATCCCGGGAAAAAAGAACCCGGTTCAAGGGATCCTTCTGCTGCTGAAACAGGACTGACCGGTGTACTTCCCGGTATCGCAGGCACCTTAATGGCAAATGAAGTGCTCAAGATAATTACCGGAACCGGGGAAGTGCTTTCCGGGAAAGTTTTGCTATTCAATACTTACGATTGCAGGTTTACCGTTATTAAGGTGCACAGCATTCCTGAGAATCAAAATATCAGGGTGTTGGGGAACAATAACTAAATTAAGATATATATTTGTCCATGAGGCTTTTACTTATCAGCAATTCAACAAATCAGGGTGAGCCATACCTTGATCACCCTAAGCATCAGATAAGGCATTTCCTGGGGGAGAAACCTGTTAAGGCACTCTTTATTCCCTATGCCGCCGTAACATTTTCCTACGACATATACGAGGAAAAGGTTTCGGAACGATTCCGTGAGATCGGGCATGATGTCGTGTCCATTCACCGTTTCAGCGATCCCGTTAAAGCAGTGACTGAGGCCACAGCCATTATTATTGGTGGCGGCAATACGTGGAAACTTCTCAAAATGATCCACGATAACGGACTGATTCAGCCTGTAAGGGAAAAGGTTCTGGCAGGAACTCCCTATATCGGATGGAGCGCCGGAGCCAATGTCGCCTGTCCAACGATAATGACCACTAACGATATGCCCGTAGTTGAACCGCCTTCATTCAGGGCATTCGGGCTTATATCCTTCCAGATAAACCCTCATTATCTCGATGCCAATCCCGAGGGCCATGCCGGAGAAACCAGGGAACAGAGGATTGAGGAGTTTATCGAGATCAATCCCGGAGTGACTGTGGCAGGATTAAGGGAGGGCACAATGTTCCTTGTGGAAGCCGGCAATATAAGCCTGATCGGACCCCGCAAGGCAAGGATATTCAGAAAGGGAAGCACGCCCGCAGAATTGGGTACAGGCGATGATTTTTCTTTCCTGATATCGTGAGATAAGAAACCAGCCGGGCCAAAGCAATCGCGACTGCCATAAAGTTTATCGCAGCAAGAGTTTGAAGAACAAGATGAAGATGAGCCTTAAAATAGTTCGGGCGGCCGCAATTACAGCAACTGTAATGGTACTGGTTCTTTATATTGTCTCTCTTTTTCTTCAAAGTCAGGCTGATAATTTCCTGACGACAGTAAACAGCAATCTCTCCACAAAAATTAAAACCGGGTCTCTGAGGCTTTCGTTGCTAAGGAAGTTTCCCCGGGCTTCATTTGAACTCAGAGAGGTCCTGGTTTACTCATCTCCGGGGTTTAAAAAAGAGTCCTTCACCGGCATCGGAACCGACACACTCCTAAGCGCAAGGAGTGTTTCGGTGGTGTTCAGCATGACAGACCTGATCTTCGGAAATTACACCGTAAACAGGATTGTCGTAAGATCAGGCCAGGTCAACCTTCTGACCGATTCTGAGGGCAAAATCAACTATGATATCTACTGGAAAGGAACAAAAGAGAGCGACCAGGAGGGAGGATTAAAACTAAATCTCGACCGGATATTTCTGTCATATGTCAGAGCTGTTTACAGCGATCTGTCATCCAACCTCCTTATAGAAGGGCTTGTCACCGACGGTCAGCTGAAAAGCAGGATTTCGGGCAACAATATTGATTTCTATGCTGACTCACGGCTCTTAATCGAACTTTTCCAGGCCGACAACCTGAAGATCAGCAGGAGTTTTATGGCTGATGCCAACCTGAACCTTCACAAAACAGACAGCGGTGTTAAATTCAGCAAGGGCATACTGAAGGTAGAAGACTGGGATTTTCTGGTAACCGGATTTGTCTCCGCTGAAAAATACGTTGATCTTGAAATTAAAGGCAACAACATTGATCTTTCGAAAATCAACAGGTTCTTCCCGCCAGGGTTGCAGGAAAAAATATCGGCATACCGGCCATCCGGGAGACTTGAAGTCAGCGGGAGAATCAAGGGCCCGTTCGCGGGCACCCTCAATCCGAATATTGATTTTTCCTACTCCCTGGATAATGCAAATATCAGGTATGCAAAATCAAGGTTGGGCATAAGTGATTTATCATTCACCGGAAGTTTCACAAACGGCAGCGGCACAAACGCTGAAACAAGCACTCTGACGGTTCAGAGTTTCGCCGGAAAGCTCGGATCAGCACAATACAGGGGTTCTCTGAAAATAACTGATTTCACCCGGCCTTCGGCAGATATCAAGCTTTCCGGAACACTTTACCCATCGGAACTGAAGGAATTCTTCAATCTAAAGAACCTTACCCGGACAAAGGGATCGGCCACTCTTAACCTTAACTTTGCCGGCAGGCTCAATAAAAAGGATAAATATGCTCCGGCTGATTTTCTGTCACTGATTTCTGCATCAGACATCACCTTCAATTCATTAAGCATGGGCTTTCAGAAAGAGAATCTCTGGTTTGATGATGTAAGGGGCACTCTTCACTTAGCAAGGAAGAGTTTTATTAAAGATATGACGCTCCTGCTCAACGGGCAAAAGTTAAGGATCGACGGAGAGGTGACGAACTTTCCCGGATGGCTTGCAGGAAACCCGGTTGCGCTGGCAATTAACGCAAATCTTTACTCAGGAAGTTTTTCACCGGAATCTTTCGGTACTACTGACAGGGGCCGGGATTCGTCAGGGGAGGCTGCCATTGATTTCCCGGAGAATGTTTTTGCCGAGGTTACATTCAGGATTGATACATTAAGATATAAGTCATTTACAGGAAATAATATATCCGGAATCTTCAGCTACAAGCCAGGCATGGCAAACTTTAAGTCGTTTACAATAAGATCGCAGGGAGGGTCTATCTCGGGTAATGGTTTATTTGTCCAGAATCCCGGGAAATCAATCACAGGAAGAGGCAGTTTTATGATGAACGGCATAAATGTTAATGAAGCATTTATTACCTTCCGCAATTTCGGGCAGGATTTCATCAGGGCAGAGAACCTTGCCGGCACCCTGTCGGGATCGTTATCGCTGCTGATGCCGTTTGACAGGGATCTTAACCCGGTAACAGGCTCGGTGACGGCAGAGGGAAAATATGTCCTGACCAATGGAGAGCTGAGGAATTTTGAACCTGTAAAACAACTCTCCAGTTTCATTGAATTGTCCGAACTTGAAAATATAAGTTTTCATCAGCTTGAGAATGATTTTTTCATCAGGGAAAGCTATTTTTACATTCCGCAGATGGATGTAAGATCATCGGCTGCCAATATTTCTGTGAATGGAAAGCACGGATTTGACAACCACTACGAGTATCATGTCAGGGTTCAGCTTTCTGAACTGCTCAGCAGGAAAGCTGTGAAGAAAAGGGTGCCGGTAACAGAGTTTGGGGTGATAGAGGATGACGGTCTCGGGCGCACATCACTGCTTCTGAAGGTCGAGAGCCAGGGCGACGAAACGAAGGTGAGCTATGATGTAAAGGCAGCCACTGCCCGGATAAAGGAAGATATTAAAAGTGAGAGACAAAACCTGAAGGGTATTTTAAGCGAGGAGTATAACCGTTACCAGGATGATACAGCCAGGGAAACCAGGACCGGCCAGAAACCACGTTTCAGGATTTCGTGGGAAGAGGGTGAGAAAGGGAAAAATGAGAGTGAGATTGAGAGCGAAGGTGATGATTTAAGAACTGACAGGCAGAATCCCTTAAGGAATATTTTCAGGAGAAAGCTATAGTATAAATTGCTGAAACGATAACAGGTTGAACAGAATCCCAAACAGAAGCAGCTGGAAAATATACCTGTTCCTGTTCGCAGTGCTGATAGGTGTAAGTTCGCTCATTTATACACGAATCCTTGTAAAAAGGCTCGAGACTGAAGAGCGGAAGAAAGTTGAGTTGTGGGCTGAGGCTACATACCTGATCAGCAAATCCGATTCGACTCAGAACCTTGATTTCCTTTTAACAATAGTGGAAGGCAACACCACTGTGCCGGTAATACTGACCGACGGACACAACAATATTATTGCCTCAAGGAACTTCAATCCTGCGCGCAGCAACGATCCCGGCTACATACAGACGAAGCTTGAGAAGATAATGAAGAAGAGCCGGCCGATTGTGATCGACATCGGAGAGGGCTTTGTAAATCATATCTATTACAAGGACAGTATAATTCTTACCCAGTTGATTTATTATCCGTTCGTGCAGCTTGGGCTGATCGTTCTCTTTATCCTTGTTTCATTCATTGCCCTGAGTTCTTCACGGAAGGCTGAACAGAACCAGCTGTGGGTCGGGATGTCAAAAGAGACTGCTCATCAGCTGGGCACTCCCACTTCTTCTCTTGCCGGGTGGATTGAGATACTCCAGAGCCGTTATCCCGAGATCCCGTTCAACAGGGAGCTCGCCCTTGATGTGGAGCGTCTTGTAAAAGTCACTGAACGGTTTTCGGGTATCGGTTCCAGGCCATCGCTGTCGCCTGAAAAGATAAATGGTCTTATAAGGCGCACAATTGAATATCTCAAGACACGCTCCTCTTCGAAGATCATCTTCAATCTTGAGTTTGATACCGGTGAAGATGTAACCATACCTGTCAACGTACATCTTTTTGAATGGGTTATCGAGAATATCGCAAAGAACGCAATTGATGCAATGGAGGGAGAAGGTCAGATAACGGCCAGGATAACCGAGAATGACCGGGTTGTGTTTGTTGATATCACCGACACTGGCAAGGGGATACCGAAAACCTTCTACAGAAAGATTTTCAGCCCGGGTTTCACCACAAAGGCAAGAGGCTGGGGTCTGGGGCTTTCGCTTGCCAAACGGATCGTCGAGGAGTACCACAGCGGGAGGATATTCGTGAGGTACTCCGAGATCGGAAAGGGCTCATGCATACGGTTAATGATGAGGAAGAACGGTGATTATGCCAATCAGCAGGGAAGACATTGAGATAATGGCCCCGGCCGGGTCGTATGAATCGCTGATGGCTGCCATCCAGGGTGGAGCCGATTCGGTTTATTTTGGTGTCGGGCACCTGAATATGAGGGCCGGCTCGGCAGTCAACTTTGCACCCGGCGATCTCCCGGAAATCGTCAGGCTTTGCCGCGAAAACGGGAAAAAAAGCTATTTAACGCTTAATGTCATTGTGTATGACAATGAGATCGCTGCAATCCGCGAGATCGCCGACATGGCTGCAGAAAGCGGCATTTCAGCAATAATAGCTTCTGATCACGCCGTGATCGGTTATGCTTTCTCCAGGGGCATCGAAGTGCACCTCTCCACTCAGCTCAACATTGCCAATGTTGAAACCCTCAGGTTCTACTCAAAATGGGCCGATGTGGCCGTACTAGCCAGAGAGCTGGATCTGCAGCAGATAAAACATATCTCCGGTTCCGTAAGGGAAGAGAATATAACAGGTCCGGGAGGGAAGCCTGTAAAATTAGAGCTCTTCGTTCACGGGGCTCTCTGCATGGCAGTATCAGGCAAATGCTACCTGAGTCTCCATGAAAACAACAGATCAGCCAACAGGGGAGAATGTTACCAGACCTGCAGAAAATCCTACCTGGCAGCAGAAAAGGAATCGGGCTATGAGCTCGAGATAGACAACGAATATATTATGTCGCCGAAGGATCTCTGTACGATAGGATTCATCGACAGGATAATAGAAGCGGGCGTGAGAGTTTTCAAGATAGAGGGCAGGGCCCGTTCGCCAGAATATGTCAGAACAGTTGTTTCGTGCTACGACGAAGCCGTAAGGGCCGTGGCCGATGGAATCTACAGTTCTGAGAAGATACAGGCATGGACGGAGCGGCTGTCGCAGGTCTTTAACAGGGGATTCTGGGACGGCTATTACCTTGGAAGCAAAACAGGTGAATGGAACAACAGGTACGGCTCATCCGCCCTGAAAAAGAAGGTTTATATAGGTAAGGTTACCAATTATTTCGCGAAGATAAACGTTGCTGAAATCAAGCTCGAGAACGGTGACCTGGCAACAGGAGACACGATTCTGATTATCGGCCCCACCACCGGAGTTCTTGAAATGAGTGCCGGCGAGATCAGGGTTGATCTCTCTGCAGTTGAGATCGCCCGTAAAGGAGAGTTATGTTCAGTCAAAACGGAGCACCTGCTGCGGCGGTCGGACAAGATATATAAATGGATCGATGCAGAGAGAGATAACTGATTTATCTTAAGGATCAGAGGAATTTCATTTTATCCTTTACTTCAAGTATTTTCGCGGCATTTGTTTTCACATCGTCAGTACCGGTATAAACAAAATGAACCATCCCGGCAGGTTTATTCTGAAGATCGTAACGATAGGCTTTATCGTAGTATCCGAGAACGCCCGTTACAGCGCTTCCAAAATCGCCGGAATCTATAGAGCTGATGATTTCCCGTGTTCTGTCACCCCCCAGTCTTTTGCTTATTTTTAAAACCGAGGCCTTAAGGTTTTCGGGCGGCAAGGCTGAATATTCCCTTACGAGTGTTGGCACCCTTGCCTCGGGAGGCATCATGAGGGCAATAACCGGGTTTTGCTGAATATTGGAATAGAAATTATCAGGCATGAAAACCGATCCTATGTTCCTGCTTTCATCTTCAATCCACACTGGAACTCTTCCTTCGCTTTTCTGCCATTCGGCATGGAGCAGGTTTGCAAAGTGCTCTGATGAAGGCTGCTTCTCCATACCGAGTGAACCAAATGCTGATCCCCTGTGTTTTGCCAGCCTTTCGAGGTCAATAACTGCCTCCCCGGTTTCAGCCAGGTAATGAAGGATCTCTGTTTTGCCGCTGCCTGTGAACCCCCCCAGTATTATCAGCTTTCTTCTCTCCGAGAAGCTCCCGAGAATATGGTTGCGGTAAGTCTTGTAACCTCCGCTCAGCACTTCAGATGTTATCCCTCCTGTTGAGAAGAGCCATGCCATGGCTTCTGACCTCATTCCTCCCCTCCAGCAGTACAGAAGCAGCTTCCTGTCCTTTGCCAGGGCAAGTGCTTCGCTCAGCTTTGATGCAATCTGAGGACCCGTAAGCTCCAGGCCCTTTAGTACAGCCTGCGTTCTTCCCGACTCTTTATATTTAATGCCTACTTTTTCTCTTTCCTCGTTACTGAGAAGGGGGATATTTACCGCTCCGGGTATATGGCCTCTGTCATACTCTGCAGGAGATCGCACGTCAACGACCGGAAATTCCACTGACAGTCTCAGGAATTCTGTGACGCTTATTTTTCCTTTCCCCTGGTCAGACATATCGCGGTGGAATTGAAGCTTGTTAATGCTGGGGAAAATAGCTGTTCAGCAGATTTCTCAGATCGTCAATCCTGACAGGCTTGGGGATGAATTCCCGAATGCCCGAGAGTTCCGCTTTTTTACGGGATTCCGGCAGGCTGTCTGCAGTAAACGCTGCAATCAGGGTTTTGCTGTCGTATTCCAGTATTTTACGGGCCGATTCATACCCGTCCATCTCAGGCATGATCAGATCCATGAAAATGATATCGTAATGGCGGGTTTTTGCCTGAAGGTACCCTTTGTACCCGTCATCGGCAACATCAGAAGCAATTCCAAGTTTTGAAAGGAGGGTTGAAATGACTTTCTGATTCATCTTGTTATCCTCAACTATAAGTGCCTTTATGTCCTTTCTGAATTCATTCTCCTCAGGTCCCGTGACTTCGCTCACGATGTTCGGGAAGCCGGCCCTGATCCTTGAACCGAGATCGTTAATCTCAACCGGTTTTACCATATAATGATCCACCCCTGTCGTTACCGATTTCAGGTAATTTCCCTTTCTGTCGTTGGAGCTGATAACGAAAATTATGAATTTGCCGGAGAGATTATTCTCATGGAGAGCTTCGGCTGCGTCAAAACCATTGAATTCCTTTTCATCAATTATGGCAATGACATGATATCTCTTATCGGGATAGTTCAGATTGGCCTTTATCTGGCCTATGGTCGATTTCTGAAAGGTAGTGACAGTGAGTGAGAGTCCCAGCCTGTGGCATATTGCCAGTATTTCTTCATCCCTGTTAAGCTCGCCTGTAATGATAAGGGTATTGATCATACCGAGGGAAGTTATTTTGTCGGCAGGGATATCTTTTATGATCGTTTCATTCCTCCAGGCTTTGATTGTGAAAATGACCCTTATGCCCTGGTCTCCTGCTATTCCCGAGGGAC
Organism: uncultured Rikenellaceae bacterium; assembly: GCA_964426435.1. GTDB lineage: Bacteria > Bacteroidota > Bacteroidia > Bacteroidales > VadinHA17 > LD21. Next base: position 37,254 of record CAYRQY010000002.1, read on the forward strand.
TTTCGGCTTTCAGCCGGCCTCCCATAAGTTCAATAAGCTGTCGTGCCAGGACTGTTCCAAATCCCGATTCATCGTGTTCCTTATGAGTTTTGGATTCAATGTTGACATAATCCCCGAAAATCTTCTTAAGGCTTGCCTTGTCGTAGCTCTGGCCGGTATCAAGCAGTTCGAAGCGAAGAACCAGCGTGCCGTTGCTTTCATCCTCCTTCGTGCATGAAAGCCTTATCTCTCCTTCATGGGTATTATAGATCGAGTTGTTCAGCAGGCTGGTGATAACCTGTCTTATCCTGTAAGGATCGCCGATAATGTTATCAGGCACATCTTCATCAACATGACATTTGATGACCAGGTTTTTCTCCCCTGTTTCATTTTCGGCAAGTTCAATACAGTATTTCAGCTCATCCCTTAGTTTAACCGGCATCTCATCGAGGATCATCTTCCCCGATTCAATCTTCGAAAAATCAAGAATATCGTCAATTATGCTAAGCAGTACCCCGGCAGAGCTCTGGAGAAGCCCGGTTATCTCCTTAACCTCTTCCGAAAGATTAAACCTTCCGAGGAGGTCTGTCATCCCTATGATTCCGTTGAGAGGGGTCCTGATTTCGTAGCTCATTCTGGCAAGGAATTCAGATTTTGCCACGTTGGCTTTGGCCTCCTGCTTACGGGCGCTTTCGAGCAGTGTCACATCAATAAGAATCTCCAGGTCAGCCTCCTCGCCCCTGAAATTAACCGGTATGCTGTTCCGGAAAAGTATGATCTCCCCTATCTCCTTTTTCAGTATCACGAACTGGTCGGGCTGGAAGCTCCCGCCGAGATGCCTCGAGAAGTAATCGGCATCACCTATGGAGTCGGGCTCCGGGTATATCTTCCCGGTCATCTCATCCTCGCTCTTCCAGGAGAACTGTTCGGCAGCAACCTTGTTTGCTTTGAGGATCTCCCGGTTCTTATTGTGAATGATTATTCCGACAGGCATTTCATCGATCATCCTGAAAAGCATCTGCTCGGAGGAATCGAGTTTTTCTATTCTTCCTTCCTGTTTTTTCAGACGTTTAATGAAGAGCCAGATAATTGCCTGTATTATCAGGATTGTTGCAGCAATTATAGCTATGGAATTCCATATTATATATTTCTGAAACACATTCGCAGGAGCGGAAAATACAAGACCGAAATCCCTTTGCAGAAGCTGGGTAGAATAATAGGAAGAGACGATAGTCTGGGATTTTCCGTTAATCCTGGCTGTATGAACCAGATTTCCTGTATAGCCTTCCGACAGCCGGCTGGTCAGCCTGTCGATACCTCCGTACTCTATGTTATGACTGGTATTGGTGTAGAAAATCTCTCCCGACCCTGAAAGAACCCATTCCCACTGGTAATCCTTCAGATCGAATGCCGCAAAGATCTCTCCGAAATAGTTCTGGTAATCGATGGTGACAACCATATTCCCTATTGGAGTGTCATTCTTTATCACTGGCAGATAGTAATCATACTTTCTGTTTTCGTATGAGAGCTTTTCCATGCTGAAAATTTCTCCCTGCAGGTGAAGGACGAATGTCTGCTCAAGCCAGCTGCTTTCGTCGCGCTTCAGGGTAAATTCATTTCTCCTGTTGTCATAAAACTTGATCCCTGAAACAAGGTCCCCGTACTTTGAGAAAAACAGTTTCATTCTCTCCCTTACCGAGCGCTGTACCTCCCCGTTCTCAAAAAACAGGGAGAGGTCTTCTGAAAATATTATCTCGTTAAGATCGCTCGCGAATCCGTTGTTTGTATTATCAACAGAAAGACCGACAAGCTGAGTCTGCCGGTCAAGCAGCTCGGAGAGGTATGTTATCTGCTTGTTGTAGAGGCTTCTGAAGTACAGAATGTAAATGAGTGTCAGTATTGCCAGCGACGAATAGGCGATAATCAGGATTCGTTTCATTTCGGAGCAATAATATAGGCAAAGTAAATGAAAGTATTGGTATTCTCAATATTATCGGTATTTGGAATCATCATCTTCCATAATGCTTAGGTAGCTCCTGTAGCGGAGTGAATCTATCCGGCCCTCCTCAACCGCTTTCCTGACTGCGCAGCCTGGCTCGTTTACATGAAGGCAGTTATAGTACCGGCACTCCCTGGCGGCGCTGAACAACTCCGGAAAGAAGTGATAGATTTCATTTTTATCCATATCGGCCAGTCCAAATCCCCTTATTCCGGGAGTGTCGATTGCAAAACCCCCGAAAGGCAGTTTGTGCATTTCAGGAAATGTTGTAATGTGCTTGCCCTGTTTATGGTAATCGGATATTTCCTCTGTTCTGAGGCATAGAGAGGGATTAAGAACATTCAGAAGCGAGCTTTTCCCAACTCCTGAATTCCCTGAGACAAGAGTGACCTTCCCGGTCATAAGCTCCCTTATCCTGCCGATATTTGAACCGTCGGTTACAGAAATCCCTATGCATTCGTATCCGGCAGAACCGTACAATGAAGCCAGGCGCTCCATTCGCGATATTTCCTCATCGCCGTAAAGATCTGTTTTATTGATGATAACCCTTGCAGGGATCCTGTATGCCTCGCATGTGAGAAGGAATCTGTCGATGAACTCAACAGGCGTTTCCGGATTTATTATGGTAACAAGTAAAAAGGCCTGATCGATATTTGCGGCGATTATCTGTGCCTGTTTTGAGAGGTTTGAGGATTTTCTCAGTATATAGTTGCGCCGGCCGAGCACCTCTGTAATAACACCTGACCCGGGGTGACGGTCCCTGATGAACATCACGTTATCACCAACAGCCACAGGATTTGTTGTCCTGACAGACTGCACCCTGAATTTACCCTTCAGGGTGCACTCAAACAAAAGGTCGTCGGGGGTCAGTACCCTGTAGCGGCTTCCGGTTGATTTAATTACGATGCCCGGTTCCAATTGATGTGCAATGGTGATCCTACCAGTTGTCCGATGCCATCAGGAGGAAAGGCTTCATTTCGAAGCTGTGGTAATATGGCCTCAGTCTTTCAGTGTTATAATACTCCGATACCTTCACAACTTTTTTGGATGATGTAACGACATCGATGGGCACATTATCGTAGCGGCCGTTCTTAAGGACCACAATCCTTCCATGCACGCCTTTAAGTATCAGGTCGAGTGCAAGGTTTCCGTAGGCCATTGGCACGATCGAATCGAGCGCATCGGGGTCTCCTCCCCTTACCATATAACCCAGCTTCTGGTTAATAACGTTTATTGTCTTTCCGTTATTAAATTTTGGTGAAAGCTCTTTCAGTTTTGCCGATACAAGATCGCCGATGCCTCCGAGCTTGGCATGTCCGTAGGCGTCTTTCTCGCTGTCGGAGAAGACCATTTCTCCACCTTTGAACATTGCTCCTTCCGAGACCAGCACAACAGAATATTTACTGGGGTTATGGTTTCTGTCTTCAACCAGCAGTTTGGTCAGCAGCTCTATATCAAATTCATGCTCCGGAATAACACATCTGTTGGATGCTCCTGCCATAGTGGGGAGCATTGCTGTAAATCCTGCGTATCTTCCGAATACTTCGAGCACCAGGAATCTTTCATGTGAACCTGCCGAGGTTCTCAGACTGTTTGTCATCTGAATGGTTCGTGTAACACATGTACTGAATCCGATGCAATAGTCGGTTCCCGGCACGTCATTGTCCATTGTTTTTGGTATGGCAACAACATTAACGCCTTTCTTGTACAGGTGCACGCCATAACTCAGGGTATCGTCACCCCCTATCGGAATAAGGTAATCAACACCAAGCCATTCAAGGTTCTTTATAACTTCAGGTGTGAGATCGTTCACCTCCTCGTTGTAAATATCCTTAAGATTCTCCGGAACAGTCTCCCGGCTCATATGGCTCGGACGGGTGCGTGAGGTATGAAGGAAAGTACCACCTGTGCGGCCTGCCCTGTTTACGATATCGTCGGAAAGAACCTGGAAGCAGTTGCTGTTATCTGCCTTGTTGTCCCTGATCAGCTCCGTAATTCCTGCCCATCCCCTTCTCAGTCCGATGACCTTGTAGCCCTCGCGGTTTGCACGTATGGTCACCGCCCTGATGGCAGGATTCAGCCCGGGCACATCGCCGCCTCCGGTCAGTATGGCGATTATGCCTTTTGTTGATTTGATGTTTACCATTTTCTTCTGCTTTTTATTTGATACCATCGTTACTAGTTTTTTTTCAGACCTCAAAAGTAAGATTTTTTCCTAAAATATAAACCCCTGATAATTATTAAGGCTTTCTGCCGTCAGAGGTAATTTTTTCCATCAGTTTCCTTAAGTTACAACAATTAAGTAATTTTCCCGGATAATTGATTTAATATGACTATTGCTTCCAGGCTCCATGGTAATTCTCCGGAAATCATCATTACCGGCGGCACCGGTTTTATAGGAACCTATCTTACGGATTTACTCATTGCGAAAGGATATGGTGTGTCTCATCTGACCAGGGGGGCAAGCCGTTCAGGCAAGGTCAGGTCATATAACTGGGATCCCGAAAGGGGCATTATTGAAAGGGGTGCACTCTCCGGCAAGAATATTATCATTCATCTTGCCGGGACCAATCTCGGATCAGGCCGGTTGACAAATTCCAGGAAGGCATCAATAATCAGCAGCAGGGCAGATTCAGCCAGGCTTCTTCATTCAACAGTTACTGCAAGCGGACTGAAGCCAGATGTTTTTATATCGGCTTCAGGTACAGGATATTATGGATCCTTCACTTCTGAAAGTATATTAACTGAGGAGTCTCCTCCGGGGGATGATTTTCTTGCCGCTACCTGCAGGGAATGGGAAGCGGCTGCAGGCCTTTTTGCCGCCGACGGAGTGCGCACCGCGGTGATCAGGACGGCACCCGTCCTTGCTGCTGACGGAGGAGGGCTCTCCCCTCTCCTCAGGCCGGCAAGGTATGGTCTCATAATACGGGCCGGAAGCGGAAAACAGTATATGCCCTGGATCCATATTTCAGACCTCTGCGGTATTTATCTTAAGGCAGCAGGAGATGATAATATCTCGGGTGCATATAATGCAGTTTCCCCGGGATTTACCAGTCATGAAGGTTTTATGGGAACTCTTGCTGAGGTAACAGGAAAGCCGGTGTTTCTGCCGGCAGTGCCGGAAATTGCCATGCGGCTTTTGCTCGGGGAGATGTCGGATATTATCCTGAAAGGCAGCAGGGTGTCGTCTGAAAAAATAACAAGGGCAGGTTACATATTCAAGTATCCTGCCCTTGCTGATGCTTTGCGCGACATTACCTGCCGCAGCCGGTAAGGGGCTTTTATCTTCCGCCTATCTGCATTTCAGCCACTCTGAATGTAGGAGCGGAGAACGACCTGTTAAGGTCGATATCGTTGCCCAACATATCTATTCCATTCAGGATATCGAATGCGCTGCCTCCTATGGTCACACCTCTGACGGGATGAACCACCCTTCCTCCCTCTATCCACAATCCTGCGGCTCCTCCGCTGAAATTACCGCTCACCGGATCGATACCATAGCCTGTCACCTCCCTTAGAAGGAGTCCTTTTGATGTGGCGGCAATTATTTCTTCAGGGGTATTGTCGCCCTGTTCGATTGTAATGTTAAAGACCCCTATGCCAGGCAGGCTTGAATATCCGCCTCTCGAGGCATTGCCTGTGCTCTTCACTCCGGCACGTCTGGCCGCGGTGGTGTTATAGATGAAACTGCGGAGCACACCATCCTGCACCAGGATGTTCCTGCGCGTCGGAACGCCTTCGCCGTCGAAAGGTGCGCTACCCGTGCTTTTACTTCGTGTACCGTCGTCGATAATTGTAAGCAGGGGTGATGCGAACTGCCTGTTCATATAATCCTTCAGGAAGCTAGCTCCCTGCAGCACCCTCTCGCCGTTTATTGCAGTAATTATCCCTCCGGTAAGGGCGCGTGCAACATCAGGATCAAAGATCACCGCGGCCCTTTGCGTCCTGATCATTACGGGATCAATCAGCGCCACGGCTCTGGCAGCTGCTTTTGCTGCAATTTCATGAATCGGAACGAGCTCAGAGAAGAAGACCCTCGAGCATGATTCACTGCCCGTGTTCCTTTGTTCCCCCTTTTCCGCAACAACGCTCACGCCAAATGAACATCCTGATGTCTTGTAGTTCTTTGATATCCCTTTTGAATTTGCAATAAAGATCTCCACTTCAGACTCTCCGTAACGTGCCCCCGAGCTTTTTGACACACCCTTCATTTCAAGGGCATTTTTTTCAAGCTCCAGCGACATTCTGATCTTCATGTCCATTGGTAACGCTGCCGTTGCCGGATCGTACAGGTCTTCGATAGCGGTTAAACCCCGGTCGTCGGGCAGAACATTGTTCTCATCGGGAGTAGCCAGTCTGGCAAATGCAACTGCCCGTGCAATGGTATCTTCGAGAGCTTTGTCCGAAAAGTCGTTGCAATGGCTGAATCCCATTCTGTTATTGGTAAAGACCCTGAATCCGGCACCTCTGGATGCCGCCTCCTGGATGGTTTCAATTTCTCCGTTCAGCACTCTTACCGACAGGTTTCTGCCCGACTGAAGGAAAACTTCCGCATCATCCGCACCAAGTGCAAGACACTTCTTAACCAGTTTTTCTGCTAATGATATATAGTCCATGTTCTTTTCTTTTAATTATTTCACTATGCCCTGCTTCCTCCTACATTGATACCCCTGATCCTTACGGTCGGCTGGCCTGCCGTTACCTCAGCCGACTGGCCTTTTCCGCAGATGCCCGGGCCAAAATCGAGGTCGTCGCCAACGGCATCAATATTCTGTATCACATCCATGCACGATCCGATCAGGGTAGCCCCCCTGACCGGCTTTGTCTTCTTCCCGTTCTCGATAAGATATGCCTCGCGGCAGGTGAAATTGAAGACTCCCGTAACGGAGTTCACACTTCCCCCGCTAAGACTCTGAACATAGATTCCTTTTTTGGTTGACGCAAGTATGTCTTCAGGTTTATCCTTTCCGGTTTCTATATAAGTATTTGTCATGCGCGGGATCGGTATATACCTGAACGACTCCCTTCTTCCGTTGCCTGTACGTTCCATCGAAAGCTGGCGCGAACTTAATATATCAGTCATATACCCGTTCAGAACGCCATTTTCTATCAGCACGTTCTTCTGCGCCGGTGTACCCTCGTCGTCGAAATTGATTGTACCCCTGAAGTTGGGAATTGTACCGTCGTCTATCATGGTAAAACAATCGGCTGCGACTTTTTGTCCCAGTTTACCTGTGAATGCACCTATTCCCCTCGCAATGTTGTCAGCTTCGAGAGGATGCCCGACTGCTTCATGAACCAGTACTCCTCCCCAGCCATTCTGCATCACCACATCCATTATGCCTGCCGGTCCGTCCTCGGCCTTCAGCATGGCTATGGCCTCCCTGGCTGCATTCCTTGCAATGGTCTCGGGTGTGACATGTTCAAACATCTCAAAGCCTGAATGCTGACTGAGCCTTTCCCTTGCCATATGTCTTGCGTTACCTTCCTCGCTCATTGCCTGAACGATGAAGAACAGATGCGGAAGTTCATCCCTAAGGTAGAGGCCCTCGCTGTTTGCAATCACCCTGCCCCTTACCTGGTCGTAGTAATCGACCATTGTCATCTTAATGCGCGGATCATAATCCCTGGCAGCCTGGTCGGCCCTGTTGATCACTTCTATTCTCTTTTCATCGGCGACTGCTCCGAGAGGCTGAAGGACGGTAACATAGGAAGGCCTGCTTCCTGCGGTCAGACTTACCGGCCCTGAAGCGGTCCCCCCTGCTGCGACATACGAGGCCACCTCAGCGGCCCTGAGAAGCTTCTCCTCAGTAATTTCATCGGTATATGCATAGCCGGTCCTGTTTCCTGAAATCACCCTTACTCCCGCCCCCTGGCTTATCCCGAAAAGTGCGCTCTTAAGCTTCGACTCTTCCATTACTATCTGCCTCGATATCCTGTTCTCGAGGTAAACATCGGCAAAATCTCCTCCCTTCTCAAGGGCTTTCGCAATTACCCGCGAAAGGGTTGGCTTATCAATATCGAGTCCGGGAGAAGAGAGGGCCCCTCCCCGGCATGATACCAGATGAGTGAGAAGTGCAGGCGTTGCCGCAACCAGCAATCCTCCCTTCATGCTCATCTCCAGGAATTTTCTCCTGGGAATATCCCTGACAAAATGTTTTTCGCTGCTCATATCAATCGTTTTGGTTTATTATTATTTCATGCCTCTATAATTATATCGCAATTTATTGTTAAAATATTTTAGCGGATAACAAATTCCTTCTCCCTGAGTATACCGCCGCGGGTTGATAGTACGGTGGCTTTGCCGGTCACTTCGGCATTCCCGTAACGCCTGATTGTGAATATGGCCGTTGTCGTTTTTCCACCGTCTGTTGCCGGAAGGAACTTTATAGCCGGCCTTCCGTGAACAGGATCTTCGAGAAACAATCCTCCTTCGGCCAGCAGTTTATCCCTGCTTCGTTTGGTATCTTCGGTATTGATTATCCTGTATGCGGGTTTTTCATTAACAGGCATCATAGAGTCAATTTCAACAATTACCCTGTCGTCACGTACAATCTTAACCAGCTGTGCCTGCCTGAGGGCGGTGGGGATCAAACCATTGTTCCGGTAGGTTATCTTCAGCTGGTAATCAGCAGAATCGGCCTTCCAGGCCCTTATCCTCTTCACTTCGATATTGTCCCAGGCCAGGTCTGGCAGGGCCTTTGCCATCTCCAGGTTAAACAGGGCCTGGTTAGCGACCCATGGCTCCATGTGTTTAGCCGGAGGGTTTTGCGAGAAGAACTTCGGGTCGAATCCGCCTATTTCAATATCCCCGTACTGCGGATGCTTGAATGGCTTCCAATCGAAGAATCCCTTTCCGTCGTTCTCCTTTTCATCCCATATCAGCATGTCGAGCTGGTCCTTCACTCCATCGTTGTTATAGTCTTCATATCTTCCTCCGTTCCATATCTCATCGCCATACCAGATCGCTCCGTAGTACCAGTATCCGAAATCGGGGCCATGTCCGAACAGAGGGTTCCCGCGGCCATAGTCGTTAAACACGTCGCCGGCCCTCTCATATCCGGTTATGCTCCTGCCAACGTCGTCGAAGTGCCTGTACAGCTTCAGGTCCTCGGGATACATCCTCTCCTCCGAAGGAGAGGTTGATGGAGGCCTCAGGTGCATCGGCACACTGGTGTCCATTGAATTGACAACTGAAATATTCGGGTGTGCAAGAAGAAAGGAAACGACTGATCGTGTCTCCGTCTCGCTCAGGGGATATTCACCGGCTCCTCCCTGGGTATATCCCCTGCCGGTTTCCTCGGTAAGAGGTCTCCAGTTTTCGGGGTAATTACGGTGGAGATCAAGCCCCCCGATGCCATCTTCATTTATGCGGCCGTCACCATCGTTGTCGATGCCCTCAGAACCCGACAGGTAAATACCCTGTCCGGCAGGAACTCTCTGCATTATCCTTCCAGTGGAATCATTCGGGTGAGGTATCAGGTTGCCCCTCTTTTCATCCTTCCACCTCATTGTCAGGATGATGCCATCGCCATCCAGGTCATCCGGAGAATCCTCGTCGAGAAGTCCATCGCCATCGTTGTCAAAAGGCCTTACAGTGCTTCTGTTGCTCTGAGCCGTATTCATATACAGCTCATGCCCGTCGGGATTATTTATCGGCCTGAGATATATTGTCCTTGTATCAACGAGCCGTGTCACATCAGGATCGGTACCGTAATTGACCAGCAGGTAGTTTGCCAGCCACAGCACCGATTCACAGCCTGATACTTCGCCGCTATGCCTTCCTCCCTCAAAGAATGCCGCAGGTTTGTCGGTGTGCTTGCCGGTTGCCTTATTGGTTATGGTGATCTGAAATATCGGCCTGCCCTCATAACTTTGTCCGACCTCATAGAGGTCAACTATCTCCGGATATTTTTCCGCCCACCGTTCCAGCCAGGTATAGATCACGCCGGCAGAATGGTAAAGGCTGAAATCGAGACTCTCCCCGGCTTCATACTGCACATGCGAAAGCCTTACCTTCGGGAAAAAACTGACTCCGTGCCTGAACCCGTTCAGGGTATGGACCCTGTCAGTGCCTCTCTCTCCTTCGCCCTGCAGACCGGCTGGCTGACTGTAAGCAAAGCTGAAAATCGCTGAAACAAGAAATACGGTTATTGCTTTCTTCATTCGGTATTAATTAAAATGTAAATATCTGGCGGGCACTTCCCCTGCCCGTAATTATCATCCGGGATACTTCCTCAGCCCATCAATGAGATGAGTTCCAGTTTTTTCCTGTCCTGAATTTCAACTGTCCTCCCGTGAAAAGCAAGAATCCCTTCCCTTTTGAAATCTGAAAGGGTTCTTATCACATTGGCCATGCTCATCCCTATAAAGTCAGCTATCTCCTTCCGGGAGACCGGGATATCGAAAACATTTGAATTATAGATTTCCCGCGAAAGGTAGAGGAGGACGTAGGCGACTTTCCCGGCAAGGTTTTTCTGCCGGAGGTCAAGTGTAAGTGAAATTATCTTTTCGTTTGCCTTTGAGATCTTGGTCAGAAGTCCCATTGCAAATCCGCCGTTCTCAAGGACCAGCTTTTTAATGTAGGCAAGGTCGATACAGCAAACCGCCGAGTCTTCAAGTGCGGCTACCGAGTATGGATATCTCTCCTCGGAAAATATGCTCATGTTGCTTACAAACTCGAAGGGTTTTGTGATTGTAACAATCTGTTCATCTCCGTTCCTGGTGTTTCTGAACAGCTTTACAAGCCCCGATTTCAAATACTTGAATTCGTTAATCGGGTCTCCTCCATTGTGTATGATCTCCCCCTTTCTGTAGGTCCTCTCCACCTTATGCCGGCACAGCTCCCGTATCATCTCATCGTCCAGATAAGAGAATGCTATTTCCCTGAATTCACAACTGACACATAAGCATTCCGGATCAAAATCTTTCACTGGAGCAAGTTTTCCACAAATTTATTATTTATGTTCTTTAAATCAAGATTCGATTTGTTTTATTCCCAAATTTGAGGCTATTTTGAGAGTGTATAAAAAAGACGGAAGACGGAAGACAGAAGACGGAAGATAAGGAGCGAAGTGACGCAATTCCGCGCTTTGCTCACCGAAGCTGACCAGAGGGAAGCGAAGGTGAGA
>CAYRQY010000003.1:0-44301 GCA_964426435.1 uncultured Rikenellaceae bacterium
CACTTTGCGGTTCATGAACCGGGTATTATTCATTGATCCTATAAGGCCATCAACATAACGGTTCTCTATTTCAAAAAATGAGAAGCTCTTCATGAGGTCGATTTTTCCTATCGGTATCTTTTTCCCTTTTGTATTGGTGTTTACAAGGTCGATCAGCTGTTCCGGATAGAAACCGTCAGATTTTCCCAGGTTAATGAACAATCTTGAATATTTGCCGTTCATTTTTTCCGGTGAAACATTTTTCCCCGTTTTACCTGTGCTTTTTCGGAGTTCCGGGACAGGCTGAATAAGCTCTTCTCCATGACGATAATCATTGAGAAACCTGTCAAACTCAAGCGAGACAACCCTTTTGAGAAGCTCTTCCCTGCTCACTTTTGCCAGTTTCATTTCTATTTCCGGCATTAGTTTCTCAATCTCCATGTGGTCAGTTGTTACATTCTCAAGCCTTGTGACCCAGTTGAAAAGCTGTTTTCCGCAGATCTCCCTTCCTGTGGGGATGGGGTAGGCATTAAAAGGTTTCTTCAATCTGTTTTCTATCTTCTGCAGGATATGTTTCTCTTTAAGATGAACAAGTGAAATGGATATTCCTGTTTTTCCAGCCCTGCCAGTTCGGCCGCAGCGGTGAGTATATACCTCTGAATCGTCGGGCAGGCTGAAATTTATTACGTGTGTCAGGTTGTCAACATCCAGTCCGCGTGCAGCAACGTCAGTTGCCACAAGCAGATGAAGATTCCTGGCCCTGAATTTCTGCATCACAGTGTCCCTCTGGCTCTGAGACAGATCACCATGAAGTGCATCGGCATTATACCCATCGTTTATCAGCCGTGATGCTATCTCCTGAGTCTCCTTTCGCGTTCTGCAAAAAACAATACCGTAGATATCCGGTTCAAAATCAGCAATACGCTTAAGAACCTTGTATTTATCCCTGGCATGGACCAGATAATAGCCGTGGCTTACATTGTCAGCAGATGAATTTCTTGTTCCGATAGTGATCTTTACCGGATGATTCATGTATTTTTCCGCAACAGATGCTATTTCATTGGACATTGTAGCTGAGAACAACAGCGTTCTTCTTCCCGGGGGGAGCTCACTCAGGATTTCAGTGATGCTGTCAAGAAATCCCATGTTCAGCATTTCGTCAGCTTCGTCGAGGATCACTGTGCCTGCTCCGGAAAGTTTCACTGCGCCTCTTCCGATCAGGTCAATAAGCCTCCCCGGTGTGGCAACAATGATATGCACACCCTTCTTTAATTCCCTTAACTGATTTTCAATACTTGCACCTCCGTATACTGCAAGTATCTTAAGGTTGCCGTTATATCTCGAATAATCTTCAAGGTCGCCCGCGATCTGCATGCACAGTTCACGGGTAGGGCATAGTATAAGAGCCTGGGTATAATTTAATTTTGTGTCTGTTGCCTGAACCAGCGGCAGGCCAAAAGCTGCCGTTTTACCTGTCCCTGTCTGTGCGAGGGCTATAATATCACGCTCATCTTCCAGCATAAGGGGGATAATCCTCTCCTGTACCGGCATGGGATGATCAAACCCGAGTGCCTGAATTGCCTTCAGGATACCGGGAGTGAATCCCATTTCTTCAAATTTTATCATTAATTGATTTATGGTGTGGCTCCGGGAGCGATTGATTTATAATCCCGGCTGAAATGAACTCAAATGCAGTCTGGGTTAAATGCGTTACAACGCTTTTGGACATCACTTTGTTAAACAGGGCGCAAAGATAATCAAATAATTTATTTTATGAGCATCCAACAGTTTGTTGTTATTCCCTGAAGAGTTTAACCTTCATTGCAGTTATACCCTTTGGTCCTCTGCCTTCTTCGAAGATTACGATATTGTTTTCCTTTACAGGCTCTTCTAAATTATTTACATGAACGAAAACCCGCTGGTTTGATTTAAGATCTCTGATAAAACCAAATCCCTTCGATTCATTAAAGAAAGTGACAACTCCCTTCCTTATGAAATCGGGTTCAGCATCAGAGTTGTTCCTGGTTGCTCCCAGCTCAATGCTTTCAATATCCACAACGGTCTTCCTGGCAGGATCGGGCGGAGTTGATGTGATCATCCCGAATTCATCGACATAGGCGATCATATCGTCAAAACTGCTCTTTCTCCCGTCGGTTTTCTTCTGCGCACGCTTCTGTGCTTTCTCTTTCCTCTTTTTATCTCTCCTGCTTCTTACCTCCTTTTTGCCCGAAGTTTCCTGCGATCTTCCCATATTTCTGGTTTAGTCTGGTTTAGTCTGGTTTCTTAACTGTTTGCATTCCAGCTTAAAAAAGCGACGATGTGTAAAATGATCCGGCCTGATACCTTACCGGAAGAAATCTCATCACCGCGAAGCCGAACGCACCGTCAAAGATATGAAAATATCCTTACGGGGCATTATCCCGGTTAAAGGCCGGAATCAGATGAAATTTTTATTTGATTGATCTGCAGAAGAATTTTATCACGGGATGATATTCTTTTATATAAATATTTATCTTTGTGAAACGATTGAACAATTGTTCATATAAGCATCAGATGAAAAGAAAAAAGTCTGATATTTCAGATATACAGTGTGTTGAGAGGAAGAAAGTAAAGTCTGTAATAAAAAAGATGAAGACTGAAAGGATCTTCCATTACCTTGCGGAGACATTCAGGGCCATGAGTGACCCTACAAGGACGAAAATCATCTATGCCCTCTGCCAGGAGAAGGAGCTTTGCGTTTGCGACCTTGCAGCGATAACGGGGAGTACAAACTCAGCCATATCACATCAGCTCAGGACATTGCGCAACATGAAACTGGTTAAGTATAACAAGGTGGGAAAGGTTAGTTTCTATTCGCTTGATGATGCGCATATTAACAATCTTTTTGAAGAGGGGCTCAGGCACGTTGAGGAGAAGTAGGATATTTCAGGTTAACAGACAATATGATAAAGATAATTACCAGATATGCAGAATGATAATAATGATAACCTTATCCTTACGGCGATGAGGGACGGTCAGTCAGGGATTATTATCTCAATAGCAGGAGGTCACAATGCAGCCAAAAGGCTTGCTGACCTTGGATTGTCGCCTGGAACAAGAATAAGGGTGATGAGAAAGGCGATCTTCTCAGGGCCGGTACAGGTTGATGTAAACGGATCAAAACTTGTTCTGGGGTGGGGGCTGGCATCAAAAATAATTGTCAGGCCGGAATGAATAGCGGTAAAAAGCTCAATATAGTGCTTGCCGGGCAGGGAAACGCCGGAAAATCGGCCCTTTTCAATAATCTCACGGGCCTTCATCAGCACATAGGTAACTGGGCAGGAAAGACAATAGAAAAACGCGAGGGCACTCTTTTTTATAAAGGTTATACCATCGATGTGCTTGATCTTCCCGGGATATATTCCCTTACAACATATTCGGTTGAGGAGGTCATTTCGCGGGAATATATCATTCATCATCAGCCTGACTGTGTGATCAATATTGTTGATTCAACCAGCCTCGAAAGGAACCTGATCTTCACCCTGCAGCTCCTTGAGCTCGATTGCCCGGTTGTAATGGCACTCAATATGTTTGATCTCTCAAAAAAGAAAGGGATTACAATAGATTCCGGAAGGCTGGGTGAGATCCTTGATGTGCCAGTGATACCAACGGTTGCGTCCCGCGGCACCGGTTTAACTGAATTAATTGACAGAGTCATTGGGTTAAAGGAATCAGGGTCAGACCGAAAGCCGATGAGGTACGGTAAGGAGATTGAAAGTGCCATCGGGAAGTTGACTGAATTGCTTCACGGCACAGGACTGCCTTACCCGGCAAGATGGATTGCCATCAAACTGATTGAGAAGGACAGGGATGTAACTGCACTTGTTCAGAAGATTAATCCGGAGATTGTTGAAAAAGCCCTTGAGACTTGCAGAAATCTCGAGGAGATACACGGGCATGATTCCGCAATAGTGATTGCCGACGAAAGGAGCAATCTTGCCTCAGGAATAACCAGGGAGATATTGAAACTTAGTCCGCAGCGAAAGGTTTCCCTAAACGACAGGCTCGATGCGATAACAACGCATAAATTCAGCGGGTACCTGGTGATGATCCTCATCCTGGGAGGTATGTTTCTCACCGTTTTCAGCTTTGGCAACTGGCTTTCGGAGTGGTTTGACTCGTTATTTCAAAACTGGGGCGCATGGTGGAGCAGGACCATGGGTGACGGATTCATTCCTGCGCTTGGATGGTCCGCCCTCGAAAGCGTTCTGGCCCTTGTCCAGATAGCATTACCCTATATCCTCCCTTTCTATATTATTCTTTATGTACTGGAGGACTGGGGATATATAGCGAGGATCTCTTTCCTGATGGATAAGTTCATGCATAAAATGGGAATCCATGGCAAAGGGTGCATTTCGTTCATCATTGGCCTGGGTTGTAACGTCCCCGGGTGTCTCTCTTGCCGTATAATGGAATCGAGACGCGAGAGATTTATTACAGCCGTCCTGGTAACCCTTGTACCATGCTCTGCAGTATCGGTGATTGTCTTCGGGCTGGTCGGCAAGTATGTCGGGCTGCTTTGGGCCCTGGGATTGTATGTTTTTGCATCAATAATAATTTTCATTGCAGGAAAGATCTCCTCGAAGTTTCTCATAGGAGAACCTGTGGAACTTATAATGCCGATGCCTGACTATAAAACACCGCAGATAAAAGCGATACTTGTCCAGACATGGGATGCCCTGAAGGAATTTGTATACATAGCTGCCCCGATAGTAATATTGACCGGTGTGTTGATAAATGCAATTGATCTCGCGGGGTGGATGCCTGCCATTTCTTCAATCTTATCGCCGGTAACCGTTTTCTGGCTTGGACTGCCGGCAGTAACCGGGATTCTGCTGATCTTTGGCATTCTAAGGAAAGAACTTATCCTGGTTATGCTGGCAACCTACCTTGGAACCACAAATTTCGGCGATGCCCTCACTGCTAACCAGATGATCACCCTTGCGGTGGTGAGCATGTTCTATGTTCCCTGCATTGCCACAATATCCGTTCTCTGGAAGGAGTATGGGTGGAAAAAGGCAATGGCAGTCTGCATCCTAGAGATCCTGTTTGCTATAGTGCTGGCCGGTATCGTAAAAAGGATCCTTGATTTTGTTTTATAAAAATTTATAAACATGAAAACCTCCTATTATTTATTACCGCTTGCAATCGTCCCGCTTGCAGAAGGATGTGCGAGGCAGGAACAACCCCCCAACATCATATTCCTTCTTACCGACGACCATCGGTTCGATGCGATGGGATATACCGGGAATCCGTATATAAAGACGCCGAACATCGACAGGCTGGCTCACGGTGGAATTATATTCAATAACGCCTATGTAACCACCTCAATCTCATGTGCCAGCCGGGCATCAATTCTTACAGGTCAGTACGTATCGAGACATGGAATTAATGACTTTAACACCGATTTTACCGATGAAGCTCTTGAAAAAACATACCCTCTTATCCTGAAACAGCAGGCCGGCTACAAAATTGGTTTTATAGGAAAATACGGCGTGGGACTAAAGGGACATCCCTCCGGCAGTTACGATTACTGGGGTTGTGAACAGGTAATCCAGCCCCGGTACGAGAATTTTGATTCAGAGGGTAATATGACCCACTATACCGACATTGTAAACGGACGGATAGAAGAGTTCCTGTCAGAGTTCGGGAATGGAGGCCCGTTCTGTCTCTCAGTCAGCTTCAAGGCACCTCACGTAGAGGATAACGATCCGCGGCAGTTTATCTTCAACAAACGATATGCAGATAACTACCGGAATATGAATTATCTGCGGCCCGAAACAGGCGGGGATGAATTCTGGAACCGTTTCCCGCTGGAGTTCAGGAGCAATAATGAGGCAAGAAGGAGATGGCGGATCCGTTTCGAAACAGATACACTTTTCAGGGAGAGTGTCAGGGGATATTACCGCCTGATTCAGGGAGTTGACGATGTGGTCGGAAATATTGAGAGACGTCTTAAAGAGCTTGGAATTGAAAAGAATACCATTATAATAATGACCGGCGATAACGGATTCTTTCTTGGTGAACATGGTCTGGCCGGAAAATGGTTCCCTTATGAGGAATCAGTTCGTGTCCCGCTTTTTATATATAACCCGGCAGAGAAAAAGAAATATTCAGGAGCAACAATCGACAAGGTGGTGCTTAATATCGACATTGCCCCGACCATTCTATCCTTTGCAGGAATTGAAACGGACGATGGAATGCAGGGAGAACCGCTTCAGTCAACCTGGAGAAGTCCGGATAGCAAATGGCGTGAAAGGTTCTTTTACGAGCATCGTTTCCAGCATCCCGGACTCCCAAAATCGGAAGCGGTGATAGGGTTGGATTACAAGTTCATCAACTATTATGAGTTGCGCGACAGCAACCTGGAGTTCTTTGATATCAGGAAAGATCCCATGGAAATGAATAACCTGATCAATTCAGATCATTATCAGGATATTATCGCCAGACAGCAGGAACTTCTCGACAGTCTCAGGGTAGTTGTAAGATGATCCGTTTTAGATCCCGGGTTTATCAGTCAGCCAAATCAAACCCGAAGCTTTTTTCCTTCTCTTTCTTTGCGGGGATTCCGAAATTATAGAGAATATTGATCCCGAATCTGCGGGTATCGGAGTAGCGGCTGCCGTAGCTGCTTATACTTCCCTGGTTGAGGCGGAATTCATTGACCATGGTGCGCATAATATCCCTAGCGCTGAGAGTTACTGATAGTTTTCTGTCGAAGAAAGTCTGATTGAGGCTGACGTTGAGCTGGCCGAAATTCTCCATCTCGTAAAAGTTCATCTGTCCTTTCGTCATGAGAAAACCGTTAAGTGTCAGGCGCGTGCCAGAGCTGAGCCTGAGTGAGTGGTAGGTGAAGAAGCGCCAGCTCCCGCGACGGTATGAAAGGTTCTGTGTTTCGTAAACTCCGTTATACTCGTTCAGGTTATACTGGGCACCCAGATAGAAGAAATAGACTCTTGAGGGAGGGATGCCTCCGGTAGCGCGGAAATAGGTCTCCCTGCTGGTGCCAAGATTATCAAATGTCCTGACTGCAACACTCGGGTCGCGTCTGTCCTGGTATATCACGCTTGAGAATATATCGCGGGTGTAACTGCGTCCGTAAGCAAAAAGTGGCATATCGTCGATGCTGACGTTTATCTCGAAGTTATTTGTGAACTGCGGTTTGAGTCCGGGATTTCCTGTCTCGTACAGAAACTGGTCAACATATCTCACTGAGGGATTAAGGCTTTCGTATCCGGGGCGTGCTATTGTCTTCCGGTAGATGGCATATGCCCTCAGCTCGAATCCGCCCAGGGAGAAGACGGGCCTGCTGAGATAAACATATGGGAACCAGTCGGCCCGGCTGATGACAAAGCTTGTATCGGAAGGTATGGACTGAATACCCTTCATCAAGGTATGCTCGAGCCGCACACCTGTTTTGAGCAGAAACTGCCATCCCAGATCGCGTGAAGCCTGCAAATATCCTGAATTGATATTCTCGCGATACCTGTAACTGCTTGTTCGTGAGGGATCTTCAGTTCTGATTTGTTGCCGTGTAATAAAGTAGTCTGAACTGCTTTTATACTGCTGCCATGTACTGTTGAGCCCGGCCTCCATTTTTATCGCGTATGGGAGCCTGTAAGTAAGATCTGACTGGAACTGGATAAAATGGCGCCTCTGGGCTCCGGTACCATCACCTGCTATTCCAGAACCTGGAGGAAAGAGCTGGCTGGTGTTATACTCCTGCGTACTGTTGTTGTTGTTGAATGTGAATGACAGTTTGGTGTCGAGCTCGAGGCCAATTGAATCCACCCTGTAAAGGGAGCCCAGTTCCTGTCTGAGGCTGGTGAAACGTGAGCTGTTATCTGTATTGTTGAGTGTCTCTGTCAGGACCTGGTCCGCTGAGGTTCTTATAGTATTGCTGTTGAGGGTTGAGGAGGAAGGCAGGCTTCTGTTTACTCTTCCGTCGTAGCTCAGATTAAGGTTGTCGGTAGCGTCGTAACTTATCCCGTAACCCACGTAGCCCTGGTTAGCTTTCCTTTTTGTTTCCGCCGACTGGTAAAGTGATGTGTCGGGCCTGAGAAGCCTGACGCTGCTGAGTTCCTCCAGCATCTGATTGTTGCTGTATTCGAAATTGAGATAGCTTGTAGTGAGATCACCGCTTTCGTTGAAACTGAGCCCTGCGAACCGGTTGCCAAGTTTGCCCTGGTTCATCCCTGTCCTGACAGAACCGAACCGGCCTATCTTCACACCTTTCTTCAGAACCACATTGACAATTCCGCCTGAGCTGGAAGCCGAATACTTGGCAGAAGGTGTCCTCATCACTTCAACACGCTGAACACTTCCCGGAGGCAGACTGCGAAGGATGGTCATGATATCCTGACTGCTCATTTTCTGTTCCCTCCCATTGATGAAGATCATTGCCGGTGTGGCGCTGCTGAGGAATATTCCTCCATCCTGATCTACCAGCAGTCCCGGCGTGCTCTCAAGTATTTCGAGGGTGTTTGTACTTATGCCCGCAAGTCCCTGAATATCAATTATCATCTTGTCCTCTTCCTGGCGCATCATTGGTCTCGACACCATTACGACCACCTCATTCATCATAATGGCATCCTCTGTCATCCGGAAGAGATACTCCCTGTGGCCGGTGCTGACAGTTATGCTTTCTTCGAGGGGCCGGAAACCGATAAAAGTTATTATTGCCCTGTATGAACCTGAAATCAGATTCTCAAACCGGGCAACGCCCGAAAGATTTGTCGTGTTAACGAACCTTGCCTGGTCCGAATCCCTGAAAAGCTGAACGGCAGCACCTGCCAGCTCCGCATTCTCGTGATCTCTTACGGTAATGCTTACAGACTGGCTGTGGCAAACTGCTGCCGCGGCGGTAAGCAGAATTGCCGTCAGAAGTGATATAAGAAATCTATGCTTCATCGATGGCGCAAAAATATAAATTTTCCGGAATTGAGGAATGAAAATCGGCCGGAAGCCCGAAGCCCGAAGCCGGAAGCCCGAAGAAGTTCTTGTTGGCTCTGAGCTCTGCTTTGCCAGCCGTAGCTTTCTTTGACCTCCGTAGTACCGATTTATCGGGACGAAGGAGGTAGCGTAGGCTGGAGCTCTGCGCACTGAGCTCTGCGCCAGCCAGCCGTTTGGCAATCAGAATATTTTCCTGATAATCCAGATGATGAATGAAACAACAATGCTAAGGAGGATCATTGTGGTTATCGGGAAATAGAATTTGAAATTCTCCTTTTCCACCCTTATGTCTCCCGGAAGATTACCGATCCAATTAAGTTTGTTGCCGGCGAAATACACAATAACTCCTGCTATAATAAGAATTATACCCGCAAATATCAATATTTTAGAAAGTTGTGGCATGGTTGATATTAAAAAATCACAGTAACACTTCCTCCGGCTTTTGTAAGTTCAACCTCTTTTGAGACACCGTTTGCAGTCACCCTGTATCTCCCGTAGAATGCCGGCGTGGTGAAGAGTCCGTCTGTACCGGCATTGCCGGACGTCTCTGTCCACCACTCCTTGAAGACCAGGTTCCTATAAGCTTCAGCTGCCGGTGTTGGCGACCAGTCGCGTTTATAGAGTGATGAAACCGGAATCCAGCTGGCTCCTTCCCAGAATCCCCACATCAGGATACCTTCAACAACCGGGTGGGAAAAGCATATCCTGTAATAATCGGCCAGTTCCTTTGCTTTCAGTTCCTCCTCTTCTTCAGTCATGGCAGTTATTTTTTCCCTGTAATATTTTGAGCGCTGGCCAGGCATGTTGAACTCTGTGATCCTGACCGGCAGGTTAAAAACAGCAAGTGAGTCGAGGGCCATTCTGAGCTGTAAACGATCGAATGTCTCTGCATGAAGATGGCCCTGTACTCCTATACCTGCTATCGGAACGCCCTCTTTCAGCAGTTTTCTTATATGGGCCATATAATCAGCCAGCCGGTTTCCTGTGAGAATATCATAATCGTTGAGCCAGAGCTTTATTTCCGGATCACCGTTCCGAGCCCAGTCAGCCATCATTTTCGTTATTCCCTCACCAAGCCTCTCCTCATAGTAGTTGCCGTGGATCATTTCGTTGTTGAGATCATACTCAGCGAAGCGTCCCCTGTAACGTGCCGTTACTGTTTCGGCTCTCCTCTGAAGAGTCTGCATGAGCTCGTCATCGTCCAGCTCCTTAACCCACTGCTGGACAAACTGGGGAATCCCCCAGAAAAGATTATGAGCCCTGAGAGGGATATTGTTTTCCCCGGTCCAGGTCAGGATCGCATCTACGGTACTGTAATTCACCTCACCCCTGCGGCGTTCCATATCACCCCATTTTACGGCATTTTCTGTAACGGCCGAGTTGAAGTTCTCAAGGAACTTCTTTTTGTATTGTTGTACATCGCTCTCCGTTATACGGCCTCCTGCAAGTGAGTTGCTTATGGCACATCCGAACCAGAATTCATGACCAAGTTGTTCAACAATGACCCTGTCGCCTGGCCTGGCCTTTACAATAAGGATACCTTTGCGGTTTTGTGCAATTGATTCCTTGATGCCGGGATACTGGGCATGCAAACCGGTAATAATCAGGATTTGAATAAAGATCACTGCCGGCAGGTACCGGAGAATTCCATGAACGGACGTGTTGTTGTTTCTCATAACGGGCAATTTTAGAAGCATCTGTTATCAATTTTCATTTTAAATACCCTCTTTAACCAAAATTATTTATTTTTATAGGATAAAGTAAATAAATAAGTTGCCAATAATTAAAAGTGTCTGATATGAAAGAGCATTTTGTCAGAATCATCAGCATTGAAAATGTTACGCATGATGTTAAAAGATTCAGGATTGAGAAACCTGAAGGATACTCCTTTTTGCCAGGTCAGGCTACCGAAGTCTCAGTAAATAAACCGGCATGGAGGGAGGAAATAAGACCTTTCACCTTCACCTGCCTTAACAGTGATCCTTTTCTTGAGTTTACCATCAAGATATACCCATCCCATAATGGTGTTACAAATCAACTCGGGAAACTTGTTCCGGGTGATGAACTGATTATAAGGGATGTGTGGGGGGCAATCACGTATAAGGGCAGGGGAGTATTTATCGCCGGCGGAGCGGGAATTACTCCCTTTATTGCCATCTTCAGGGAGCTCAGGGAGAATAATGAAGTAGCAGGAAGCAAGCTGATCTTTGCAAATAAAACGAAGGCTGATATAATTCTCGAGCAGGAGTTCAGCAGCATGCTTGGGGCTGATTTCATCAATATTTTATCAGAAGAGCAGGCTGATGGATATTTTACAGGGATGATAAGTGTGGATTTCCTCAGAAAGGTTGTCGGTGATTTCAATGTAAATTTTTACATCTGCGGTCCTCCACCAATGATGGATTCTGTAACCGGTCAACTTGCGGAACTGGGGGTTGGGGAGAGTTCTGTTACCCTGGAGTTATAAGGCAATTACCCGGTGAGTACTTTTGATCTGCCCCGGTGGGGTTAAAGCGCTTTTTGTCTTTAAAGGAGTTGAATATTAGGCTTTTTTAACATAATGATCAGGGTTTTCTCTTGACCTTATATGTTTTTTTTCATTATTTTGATGCCTGAGTCTTAAAGGGTAAATTATGAAGAATTTCTACACGTTACTGGTGATAACAGCACTTTTGCTTATTGCGGGTTGTGCCCGCGAAAAGAAGGATCTTACCGTGACTTTTGAAGGTGCAATATCCGAAAAGAAATGGGCTCTTAAAGAGTTAAATCCTGAATTGCCTTCGGACTGGTCATTTTATGAGTACCTGACTCTTGAATATCATACCACATCCACCCAGCGGTTTTACATAAATCTTTATGATACCGGAGGGGTGCGCAGGCTAAGGATATTGCCATTTCAGGGTGCCTGGGTAAGGGCATCGATCCCTCTGGCCAACTTTCAGAAGAGGAACGTACTCGGGCACGATATGGCAGCAATAGGGCAGAGGGGCATGCCGGGTTACGGGCTTGGATTCACCGCTCTGGTAGGAACGATAAACCATATCCATTCCCTTGGGGTGATGATGGAAGCACCCATAGGCATGCCGGCACTCGAACTCCGTAATATAAGGCTTTCGATGGTTGCTGAAGATTCCATACTGAGTCCCCTGCCGCTTGTTGATGAGTTTGGTCAGTGGATGCCTGCAGAATGGCCGGGAAAAGCAAAAACAATTGAGGAGCTTCAGGCCGCCTGGGATGAGGAGGACAGGTCGCTTCAGAGCGGTAACTTCAAAGTATCAAAGTATGGCGGCTATCTGGATACCAGGGCCAGGGCAACAGGCTTTTTCAGGGTTGAGAAGATTAACGGCAAATGGTGGTTCATCGACCCTTTGGGCCATTATTTCCTTTCCGTTGGCAGTACCGGGATAGGACCCGGGGGATCATTCGCCAGGGTAGAGGGGCGCGAGTATATTTATACTGCATTTCCTCCCGAGGAGCTGACAAAATCATACAGAAGGCTGGGAAGGGCTTCATTCTACACATGGAATCTTTACCGAAGGTTTGGTCCTGATTTTCATGAGAAATGGATGGATTTCACGGCAAGAAGGATGGATGACTGGGGGCTCAACACTATCGCCAACTGGTCGGATGCCGCCTTCGGGAGAAGCCAGAGAAAGCCTTATGTGGCAACACTCGGAGGGTGGGGGTTTGATCCCAATACTATGGGGATGCCCGATGTTTATGCACCCGGATATGCCGCGGCTGTCGATGAGGCAGCTGCGCGTCAGTGTGCCCCCCTCAGGAATGACCCCTATCTTCTGGGCTATTTTGTGGGTAATGAACCCCCATGGCCGGGGAGGGAAATGGAACTGGTGAAGGTCATTCTCGAGGGCAGCGACACACCCATGAAAGCTGCCCTGATCAGGCACCTTGAAGACGGCGATACCCCGGAAAGGCGGAAAGCTTTTGTATATGACACCTACACCAGGTTCATCCGGATTATCAATTCAGCAATAAAAAAGCACGACCCCAACCACCTTAACCTTGGTCTCCGCTTTGGCGGCAGCCCGCCGGAAGATCTTGTAAAGGCGTCTGCAACGGCAGGATTTGACGTTTTCAGCCTTAACATCTATGGTTACAGTGCTTACCCCGAGAGACTGTCAAGAATAGATGAACTGACAGGTCTGCCAATCATAATCGGCGAGTTTCATTTCGGGACAACCGAACGGGGACTCTCACCCGGGCTGAGGCAGACAATAAGCCAGGAGGAGCGGGGTGTTGCCTACAGGTATTACGTGGAGAATGCCTTTGCCCACCCGTCGCTGATAGGCACACACTGGTTCCAGTGGTGGGATCAGCCTTCTACAGGAAGGAATGACGGGGAAAACTACAATATCGGTCTTGTGGATGTTACCGATCAGCCTTACAGGGAACTTGTCGATGCTGCACGGGAAACTCATAAGAGGCTCTACGGAATTCATTCCGGAGAGATACCGCCGGTCAACAGGCAGGCACTGACTCAATAACATATTGGATCAGGCTGGTTTTATCCGGCCTTCATTATCAGGTGAGGTTTTCAAAACCGATGCCTATCTTTTTAAAGGCATACTCTGCCTCCTTCATGTAATCGCCATAGACAGTGATCCAGTGAAAACCCGGCATCTTTTCGGCCACCTTCCGGCTGTCGCAGGTGAATTTCACCTCGATCTGTGAGCGGCAGATATCAAGGAAAGGGTTATCATCTATCTTGCCCAGCAGGCCAACATTGGTTTCGAATGCAAAATCGGGCATTATGTTTGTAACAATCTGTCCTTTAAGCATATCTACTTTTGGAGCAGCGCCGTAGTCCGACTCAAAATGCGTCATTATTCTTGCCGGTTCAGGTCTTTTACCATCCATTTTCCGGGGGGCGGTGCAATGGGCAAGGGTGATGATGTTATTGTGAGGGAAGGTGGGATCGTTAAGGAACGATGGCTTGCCTGCGATGTTGGCCATAAGTATGCCGGCCGGTACAACAACGAAATCCGACTCGCAGAAAGCAAGGTAACCATCGTCGTTCAGGAGGCTGAGAGTAAGGCATGCCGTAGTCTCGGCCAGGGGCATAATTGTTCCCATGCACTCGTTTATTGTAAGGGACCTGCATTCATATTTCGTCATCAGCCCGATGAATATCTCTTCGAGAACGAAACAGTTATCGACGAACTGCCTGTCAGTCTCAAGCCTGACACCTGTATCTTCAAGGTATTTGTCAGCCCTTGTCCTGGCCGCTGCAATCAGCGATTTATCTTTCCGGGCTTCAGTGATCAGGTTACCCAGCTCATCGTAGGATATGGTCCGCATATCGAGCTGGTATTTATCCCTAACGAGAGCA
This sequence comes from uncultured Rikenellaceae bacterium, assembly GCA_964426435.1. Classification (GTDB taxonomy): domain Bacteria; phylum Bacteroidota; class Bacteroidia; order Bacteroidales; family VadinHA17; genus LD21. The sequence goes on from CAYRQY010000003.1 coordinate 14,321, forward strand.
GGAACCACGCCTACGGGCTGGGCCCAGGCTCCGGGACCTCCCACCGCGAGGACACGGGTGCCGACTGTGTTCTTCAGCCCGCATAAAGCCCTGAGGCGCCAAAGCAGCTCCTCAGGACTGTCTATCACAACATCATTCTCGTCAATACCCTTTACGGAAAGTTTATCGGTGTGCTGACGCAGATACCTGGGACTGATGATCTCATACCACAAGTAAACGGGACCCGACTGATGGCGGCAGAAAATAAGGACATTTTTCCCTTTATTGTTTAATGTGTCAAACATGCCCATGCTTCCTCCGGCGGCATATACGAGGTACAGGTCAGCTGCATCCAGATCCGGAAGGTTATTCAGATCCTGGTTCCTGCGAACGGAGGAGACCGGCAAAAAGGTTACCGGGAAATCAGCAAGGGAGTTTAGTTTCTTCAGTTCTTTTTCAATCCTTTCAACCTCTGCAGCAGCATCCTGTTCCGTCTGGATTCCTCCCCAGGCTCTCCAGCTTGCTTTCTCACGCCTCTGGGGCACTTCGTAGGTTAATATGGGTTTTACCATAAGGGGCTGACGCTGGACCTGATATCTTGTGCCCGTCTGTTCCGGGGCGATCGCGCTCCATGAAAGACCCGATAATGCAACGGTACCGAGGGCTCCTGCACCGGCCACCCGGACAAATTTCCGACGCGTCATTTCGCCCGGAGTAAAACCATGATTACCACAGCAGGTTCTGAAACCCGACGGTTGTCCCGTTCCTGAGGAAGGATTAATTATGCGGCTCATTTTAAAGGGTTTTATTTTCAAGAAATTTACGGCTTTTTTTATTCAAATACAAACAAACAGGTCGCCGCTACGCGGCTGCAAACAGGGCGCTCCTATGGAGCTACAAACAGGCCGCTCCTACGGAGCTACAAACAGGTCGCTCCTACGGAGCTACAAACAGGTCGCTCCTACGGAGCTCAAAACCAGATTCACAATCCGTGTTGCTACAAACAGGTCGCTCCTACGGAGCTACAAACAGGCCGCTCCTACGGAGCTACAAACAGGTCGCTCTTACGGAGCTATAAACAGGTCGCTCCTACGGAGCTACAAACAGGTCGCCAGGGTGCGGATTATTAACGGGGTATCCGGTATGAGAGGCCGAAGCTGACAAAAGTGTCGAGAGCAGCCTCGTTCAGGCCTGCCCCGCCCGACAGGTCGAACTGAAGGTTTTGAAGCACCAGATAAGTAAGTCCGGCATTGAAGAGATGCATTCTGCTGCCCGGTTCCCGGACCAGTCCATAGAATTCAGTAAAGAGTCCTGTCTTCTCAGTTACTTTAATATTCAAAACAACAGAATAATAAAAGCCGGGTGATGACGATTCACCATCCCATTCGGCTCCCAGGTTGCTTCCCAGGGCAAGCCTGCCGGAAAGAGAATGAGAAAGTGCGAAACGGAAAGCAGGGGCAGGGCGCGGCATTCTGAAGAATTCATCAGCCATAAAGGGCAGGGCTGCTCCCCCTATGAAAGCAATTCCAGGAATCCATCCACTCTCTTCAGCAATCTGGTACTTGAACTGAATTAAGAGAGGACCTGTACCTGTAGTAAGATCTTTAATGTCGCTGTTTTTAATCTCCACTCTCTCTGAAAGAAGATCGAGTCCGAGCCGCAGCTCCAGCCTGTGCAGGAGTCCGTAGCGGAGAAGAGTTGTATTATACGAAAACAACCTTTCAACAGTAAGGTCTGTTTCATTTTTCTGCATCAGGAAACCTGTTTCAATCTGTAAGCTCCTTACCGGTACCACAGCAGCGGATTCAGTCTGATCCGGACGATCGGTTATGAGTTCGGGTATTCTATCCTGAGATCTGACGGCTGTTGACAGCATAAGAGACGCCAGTAAAACAAAATGTTTTAAACCGCCAACCGGAGCAATACAGGATCCTTTCTGGTATAATATTGCATTCTGCATCTTCAGGCAATAGATTGCAATATACAAATTATCAGTTTCATTGAGAAATCGAGAATTACAGTCAAACAGTAAGAATTCCGGCAGCGAAACCCGGTAAATACAGATGGAGTCATCAATTTTTTAAATCCTGGTTTGTCCATGACAAAGCTATTTAGACTATCTTTCAGGAACAATTCATACACTGGTTAATGAAAACACTATATTTTTCAGCCGTTCTTCTAATATCATCCTTACAGCTGTTTTCCCAGGAGGAAATGATTCTCTTTGACGGGAAGAGCCTGGAAGGATGGGAGATAATCGATTTCGGCGGTCATGGAGAGATTTCTGTTAAAGATGATGCAATTTTTATCGGAGCCGGTGAGCCGCTTACCGGGATAAGATGGACGGGAGATTTCCCGAGAATAAATTATGAAATCAACTTTCAGGCTAAACGTGTAAGAGGATCTGACTTCTTTTGCGGTATGACCTTCCCCGTAAAGGATTCATACCTTACACTGGTACTGGGCGGATGGCAGGGTTTTGTTAACGGATTGAGCAGTATTGACGGATACGATGCTGCCAACAACGAAACTTACGATTCCTATGGTTTCTCCATCGACAGGTGGTACAGGATCAGGCTGCGGGTTACAGACAGGAAGATAGAAGCCTGGGCTGATGATTCGAGGATAATTGACTTCACGATCGGCAACCACGATCTCTCACTGAGATGGGAGATGGAACCGGCGGTTCCTTTCGGCATCTGCACCTATTACACAACAGGGGCGGTAAGGTATCTAAGGGTCGCAACGATTAAAGACTAACTGCTGAAACAGCGCTTAAAGGTGACCGGTTAAACTTTATTCACCGGCAGTTGTTCAATGAGTGTGATTATATTAATTGAATGAGTGCAGGAAAAGACGGTAAGGAAAGAGTGTCAGCTCCGCAGGATAATGAAGAAGCTGAAAAAGGGAAGGATGAAAAACAGAATAAGGAATTTCTGGTAAAGCATTACCCGGTAACAGGTATGTCCTGTGCCTCGTGCGCTGCTAATGTGGAATCGACGCTGAAGAAGCAGCCGGGTGTGGTTAATGCCTCAGTTAACCTGGCCTCTCAAACAGCAACAATAGAGTTTTCTCCTGTCGTAATCCAGCCTCAGGCTCTGAAAGAATCAGTAACGTCGATCGGATATGATCTTATTACCGACGAATCCGAAAATGCCAGGAAGGAGGTTGAGAACATAGAGCTCCGGCGATATAAATCATTAAAGGCCAGGACTATATGGGCTCTGATACTGGCAGCACCCCTTGTTCTGACCGGCATGTTCTTTATGAATATGCCATACTCTTCGTACATAATGTGGGCTCTCGCTACACCAATTGTCATTTGGCTGGGCAGGGGATTCTTCATAAATGCATGGAAGCAGATAAAGCATGGCAATGCAACCATGGATACATTGGTCTCGCTGAGCACAGGTATTGCCTACCTCTTCAGTCTCTTCAACACGTTCTTCCCCCATTTCTGGCACAGCAGGGGACTTCATGCACATGTCTATTTTGAGGCGGCCGGTGTAATTATAGCACTTATCCTCCTGGGCAGGCTGCTGGAAGCAGGGGCGAAGGCCAATACATCTGCCTCAATAAAGAAGCTGATAGGGTTGCAGCCGAAAACGGTGTTTAAAGTGATGAAGGATGGTTCGCTGAAAGAGTTCCTTATTTCAGCCGTTAAAACAGGTGATATAATAATGGCCAGGCCGGGAGAAAAGATAGCAGTCGATGGTTCGGTTACCGGTGGCGCCAGCTATGTTGATGAGAGCATGATCACAGGTGAGCCGGTACCGGTTCTGAAGGATGTTGATTCGAGAGTTTTTGCAGGTACTGTCAATCAAAAGGGAAGTTTTCAGTACAGGGCTGAAAAGGTGGGATCGGAGACCCTCCTGAGCAGTATCATTAGAATGGTGCAGGAAGCCCAGGGAAGCAAGGCTCCCGTTCAGAAACTTGTGGATAAAATTGCAGGGATATTCGTGCCGGCCGTAGTTGTTGTCTCATTGATTACATTCCTTGCATGGATATGGCTGGGAGGTGAGAACGGTTTAACCCAGGGCCTGCTTTCAATGATCACCGTACTTATTATTGCATGTCCCTGTGCCCTGGGCCTTGCCACACCTACTGCGGTGATGGTGGGTATAGGCAAGGGGGCTGAGAACAATATACTGATAAAGGATGCAGAGGCTCTCGAGCTGGCACACAGGATGGATGTGCTGGTGCTCGACAAGACAGGTACGATAACTGAAGGAAGGCCGTCGGTCGAAAGAATGGAATGGCTGTCGGAAGGAGACCCGGTGATTAAGGGAAATATACTCTTCAGCCTCGAAAGCCACTCAGAACATCCGCTTGCCGGCTCGGTGGTTGATCATCTCAGGGATAAGGCTGAAAAAGTAAACCTCGACGGCATTGAGAGCATTACGGGCAGGGGAATTTCAGGAGTGTACAAAGGGACAAGATACTATGCCGGCAGTCATAAGCTGATGCTTGAAAAGGGTATTGCGCTGGCAGGGAGATCCGATGCACTTGCTGAGAAATGGGAGGAGGAAGCCAGAAGCGTAATATTCTTCAGCGACAGCAAGCAGGTGCTGGCAGTGATGGCTGTGGCAGACATGATTAAGCCTGGTTCGAAGGAAGCTGTCGCACAGCTCAGGAAAAGCGGCCTGGATGTTTATATGATAACCGGCGACAATCATAAAACAGCTGAGGCTGTCGCTAAAATGACTGGTATTGAGAAGTTTGAGGCTCAGCTGCTGCCTGATGGCAAGGCCGGATTCATTAAAAAGCTCAGGGATGAGGGAAAAATTGTGGGGATGGTTGGTGACGGCATCAACGACAGTCAGGCCCTGGCAACGGCTGATGTAAGCATTGCAATGGGGAAAGGTTCGGATATAGCAATTGATACTGCAAGGATGACGCTGATAAGCAACGATCTCTCAATCATTCCCTCAGCAATCAGGCTCAGCCGGAACACTGTAAGGACCATCAGGCAGAACCTCTTCTGGGCCTTCATCTATAATGTGATCGGAATCCCGCTGGCTGCAGGGGTGCTCTATCCCGTGAACGGATTTCTTTTGAATCCCATGATCGCAGGGGCCGCCATGGCTCTGAGCAGCGTGAGTGTCGTAACGAACAGTCTCAGGCTTAAGTATTCCCGGTGATCTGTTGATCCAGCTTCAGTATATGGTTGTGAACTTCTTCAATAAGCCAGCCGGGTGTTGACGTAGCCCCGCAGACACCCGCCGAGCTCTTGTCCCTGAACCAGACTGCTTCAACTTCTTCCGGTCCTGTTATAAAATAGGAATCGGGATTTACACTTTTGCATACAGAAAAGAGATGGCGGCCGTTTGAACTCTCCTTCCCGCTTACAAATATTATTATATCGTGTTTTTCAGCGAACTCCCTCAGATGTGGTTCCCGGTTGGAAACCTGTCCGCAAACAGTGTTGTGGACGGTCAGGAGTTTTTCCGGATCCTGCACACCCTTCTGCTTCATCCCCCTGACTATCATGCTGGCTATCTCTTCGTAATCGTTTACGCTCATGGTGGTCTGTGAGAAGAGGTAAACCGGCCTGGTCAGGTCAATCCCGGCTATATCTTCCTTTCCGGCAATTACCACTCCCTCATTGCCTGTCTGGCCGAGGAGTCCTCTTACCTCAGCATGGCCGGGTTTTCCGTAGATTACTATCTGACCTTTTTCCTCCCTGGCCCTGATCCAGATTCTTCTGATCTTCGACTGCAGCTTTTTAACTATCGGGCATGTGGCTTCAATGATGGTAATGTTGTTATCTTCTGCCATCCTGTATGTCTCAGGCGGCTCTCCATGTGCCCTGATAAGAACCAGGGAGTCTTTTAGCAAACTGAACTGCTCATGGGTTAACGAAATGAGTCCCATGGATGCAAGGCGCTCTATCTCCTTTTCGTTGTGTACAATGGGCCCGAGGGAATAGACTTTTTTTCCCCTCATCAGGGCCTCCTCTGCGGTCTTTACGGCGTTTTTCACTCCGAAGCAGAATCCCGATTCCCGGTCAGTCTCAACCCGCATTCAGCTTTTCATTTATTATCTTCATGATCCAATCCATCTGCTCTGCAACAGTCATACTGGTATTGTCCAGGATAATTGCATCATCAGCCCGTCGCAGAGGACTGATATCCCGGTTCTCGTCAGCGATATCCCTGGCAATAATGTTTCTTCTGATCTCTTCAAAGTCAGCTTCTATCTGTCTTCCCCTGAGCTCATCGAGCCTCCGCTTTGCCCTTATATCGACTGAAGCTGTCATGAATATTTTTACATCGGCGTCAGGAAAGACTATGGTTCCGATATCTCGGCCATCCATAACGATCCCCTTAAGCACACCTATCTGCCGCTGCAGCTCCACCATCATCTGCCTTACCTCCTGTATCTGGCTTATCCTGCTCACATGTCCGGTTACCTCTATGCTTCTTATCTCCTTTTCGACATTTTCGGAATTCAGATATGTTTCATATTCAGATATATCGGGGTTATAAACAAATCCGATATGTATATCGCGGAGTTCGGCAAGTATGCCGGTAAGGTCGATATAACCTTTCCCAACGAATCCCCGGCGCATGCAGTACAGGGTTACGGCCCTGTACATGGCTCCGCTGTCGATATATAAATACTGAAGCTCCTTTGCAATACTCTTTGCAAAGGTGCTCTTGCCACACCCGGAGTATCCGTCGATCGCTATTATCAGTCTTTTCTGCATAACATCTCAGGTCACAAAGATTGCAATTATGAATGGAATAAAAACTCTGTCATTCGCGGAATTTTCTGAACAGAAGGTCGGGGCGGGCAATTAGTGAGACATGGTTTGACGATCCTGCAAGGTGATAGTTAGCCCTTCCGAACTCGATGGAGAGTATCGAGGTATTGATGCCGAACCCCCAGGAAAGCCCGACTGTCGAGACCTTCGATTCAATCTGTAGTTCTCTTCTGCGCTGGTAATTATAGCCGGCGCCGAAATAGATGTTTTTATGCGGAATCACTTCAACGCCTGCGATAATATGTCTCATCAGGTTTTCCATAAATCCGTCGCTGAATGATTCATCCCCGCTCTCCGGAATACCCCCGGTCCTGTAATCGTGTGTAAGGTCAAACTTCTCGAGGTGCCTCAGGGTGAGCGATAATCTCAGGGGGGCATGTTCGGGTTTGCCGGTGAATCCGGCTTCAATCTCAAATGGAAGCTTCTGTCGGGGTTCCCCGGCATATGAAGTGAGCTGGTAACCTATATTCCTAAGCACAAGTCCGGCCGACAGAAGTTTGGAGCGGCTTTGCCACGACACTCCTATATCGAGTGCAAAGCCAAGGGAACTGTATCGCTCGAGATGCGATAGAACAGGTTTGAAATTAATGCCGGCAGTGAATGATGAGTCTATCCTGTGCGACCAGATCAGGGAGAGGGCATATTCGGCCGCACTGAATTCTCCGGTGATCGATCCTGCTGGATCAGCCTCTGTGAACCAGCCGTAATTAAGGTAAGTAAGACCTGCAGCAAAATTGCCTGCTTTCGGTATGGACCTTGCATACAGAACGAGTCCATAGTTGATGCCTGCAAAGTAGTTCACATAATTGAGGGCAAGATTCCTGTCCATACCGCTGTTAAGCAGGGAAGGATTATGATATGCAAGATTCAGGTTTGTGCCCGGAAGTGAGACATTGGAGCCGCCGAGCGAGGAGACCAGTCCCGAATGAGTGAGATTGAGGAACTCGTAAACATTGTCGCCTCCGGTCTGCGGAAAAATCGGGAAAGCAAATGCCATGCAGAATAATATAGCCAGCGATCTTGTAACCATACCATTATTTACAAAGCTAAAGATATTAAATTCTGCAGGACCGGCTGCAGTAAAACCTGTTAAAAAGCGTAAGTCATGGCAGCACGATCATGCTGTTTTCCCGGTAAGGATCAGAGCATCGTCGCTTTTCTTTTCCCTTCCGTTAAGCTGCGACATAAAGAGCCCGGTAATAACGATTATCATACCTGCAATGTTCTGGAGGGTGAGCTTCTCGCCCAGGATGAAAAACGCGAAGAGGGCAGTCAGGAGGGGAATGGAATTGGTAAAGACGTTTACCCTGGAGATGCCCATTTTCTTGACGGAATAGGCAAAAAGGATAAAAGCCCCGCATGAGGCAAATAATGCCAGCTCGATAACAGGGATCAGATCACTGAAAGTAAAAGGGGTATTTATCAGATGAGTCATATCAGTTGCCAGGAAGATCGGCAGAAAGAGAACCACACCGATGGTGTTCTGTACTGCAACTATGAAAACAGGAGTATATGCTCCCAGAAGCCTGGTGAGTATAAGATTATAGCCAACGGCAGAGAAGACGGCCAGAAACAGAAGCGCCAGCCCCCTGATATTGAATGTCAGTGAACCATCCGTGTTGATGATAAAGACGATGATACCAATGAATGACAGAATGATCCCGGCATAATTGATCCTCTTCAGCCTCTCTTTCAACAGCAGCCAGGCCCCCAGGGCAACAAAGACCGGTATCGTCGAGATTACTACCGATCCGATGGTGGCAGATACATATGTGAGGCCGAAACTCTCCCCGAGAAAATAGAGGAATGGCTCAAAAACTGCCAGGATAAGAAAGAATTTCCGGTCTTTCTTCTCTATCTTCCTGAAATTATTTGAGAAGAACAGATACACTCCAAGTACAACGATGGATATTAGAAGACGAAGAAATACGATTGTAATTGGCTTGAATGTCTCATTGGCCACTTTGAACCAGATGAATGAAAAGGCCCAGAAAACCATCGCCAGCGATACTGCAAGATATTTCCTTATGTTAGTTCCCGTCGGCAATTCTGTGATTTACAATAATTATTCAGGGGTGCGAATTTATATTTAATAATTGTTAATTTCCCTTCGCGGGAAGAATTTATTTCCTGCCCTTTGCAGGGACGCAACATCAGGTTTCGAACCAGTCGGGAGAAGAACCAGTATGATCTTATTAAAATGCAATAGAACAATTACATAACCGGTCGAAATGTTTCGAACAGCATATAAAAATGAGTTCTGCCGGGTTTGTTTGTGAACCATTAATTATTATATTTGCCGCCTCAATGAAGAGAATTGATCAATTAAAACAGCACAAATTTAAATTCTTAACGGATGAAAATATTAGTCTGTATCAGCAATGTACCTGATACCACCACAAAGATCAGGTTTGCTGAAGGAAACAGGTCTGTTGACACAACCGGCGTCCAGTGGGTTATAAACCCTTGGGATGAGCTCTCGCTTACACGCGCCCTGGAGCTTAAAGATAATGCTGCAACCGGGATAAAATCAGTTACTGTTGCTCATGTGGGCACTTCCGATTCAGAGCCAACCATAAGAAAGGCGCTTGCAATAGGTGCTGATGATGCCGTAAGGGTTAATTCGGCCTCTTCCGACTCTTTTTTTGTAGCCGCCCAGCTTGCAGAGATCATCAGGAAGGAACAGTATGATATAATTATGTGCGGTATCGAATCAAGCGATTTCAACGGGTCGGCTGTAGGCGGAATGATATCCGAATTTCTTGATATACCGTCGGTATCTGCTGTCTCGGGGATAAACATCGAGAATGGCAGGAGTTTAATTACCCGTGAGATTGACGGCGGCAGGGAGGTTGTGGAAGTGCCGGCACCTTTTGTGGCGATCGTCCAGAAGGGGATTGCAAAAGAGCCGAGAATAGCCGCCATGAGGGGCATAATGATGGCCCGGACCAAACAAATCAGGGTCTATGAACCTGTTGATGCTGAGGTCGTAACAGAGATAACCGAACTAGAAAAACCTGCCCATGGGGCAGCATGCAAATTTGTCGATGCCGACAATCCCGCAATGTTGATAGAGCTTCTCCAGAATGAGGCGAAAGTAATCTGATATCCAATTTGTAAACTTAATCATCTGAAAAATGTCAGTATTAGTATATACCGAGAACTGGGACGGAAAATTCAAGAAGCTAACATCTGAGCTTCTTTCATACGCATCGGCAACAGCTGAAATGCTTGGTACAGGGGTAACGGCCGTAACAATAGGGGAGACGGGGGAGAGCGAATTAATGACTCTCGGAAGGTTTGGTGCATCGAAGGTAATTAATGTTGTTGATGATAACCTTAAAGTACTCGATAACCAGGCCTATACCAGGATCCTTGCCGGTATCGCCCTTAAGGAGGGGTCGAAGGTTATTATCATGGCCAACAATAACTCAGGCAAGGCAATAGCCCCGAGGCTCACTGTAAGGCTAAAGGCCGGTATCGGATCGGGTGTAAGCAGACTGCCGCTGAGCCTGAATCCGTTCACTGTTTACAAAAGAACCTATTCGGGCAATGCCTTTGCCCACCTGGTGATCAAAACGGAGATCAGGATTCTGACTCTTGCGCAGAACTCATTTGGCATAACCGAAAAACCGGTTAATGTTACAATAGAAAAAACAACAGCTGAAATTGATGCTTCATCAGTAAAAACAGTTGTGAAGGATGTTCAGAAGCAGACCGGCAGGATACTGCTTACTGATGCAGACATTGTTGTTTCAGGGGGCAGGGGGATGAAATCGCCCGATAACTGGGGCCCACTGGAAGAGCTGGCTTCCCTGCTGGGAGGTGCCACAGCATGCTCAAGACCTGTCTCGGATGAAGGCTGGAGGCCTCATGAAGAGCACACCGGGCAAACCGGGAAGATAATTGCCCCTGACCTTTACATCGCGGTCGGTATATCGGGTGCCACACAGCACCTTGCAGGCATAAGCTCGTCGAAATATATCGTGGCTATAAACTCCGACAAGGACGCCCCGATTTTTGAAGCGGCCAGCTACGGAATTGTGGGGGATGCAATGAAGGTAGTCCCTAAACTGGTAGAGGCAGTAAGAAATCTGAAAAAACAATAACAGGGACGTTGCATGCAACGTCCCCACCACATATACAATGAAACAGATCATTTTCATATCGGTTCTCCTTGTTACCTTCGCAGTATTCTTCTATACCATCAGCAGGCTTGTTAAAAACTTCAGTTTCACAAGAACTGCTTTCCCTGTAAAAGATATACTGCAGCGATTCAGGGTAATGCTCAGCGTGGCTTTCGGACAGACAAGGATCTTCAGGCGGCCTGTTACGGGATTTTTCCATGCACTGGTTTTCTGGGGATTCTGCGTAATCCTTTTCGGCAGCATTGAGATGGTGGTCGACGGCATTGCAGGTACAGAAAGGGCTTTGAGCTTTCTGGGGCCATTCTATAATGTACTGATGGCTTCGGGCGATATATTCGCCCTCCTGGTTGCCGTTTCGATAATAATCTTTCTTGTCAGGAGGATCTTCATGCATATACCGAGGTTTGAAGGTATCGAGATGAAGCGCAGATCGCATCTCGATGCAGGAGCCGCCCTTACCCTTATACTGCTCCTTATGATCTCCCTGCTGTCGATGAATACCGGGTATCTGGGCTATATGAAGACAGGCGGAGAAGAGATTGCCGGCGTTTATCCCGTCAGCACTTTTCTTGCAGGACTCTTCGTTGGCATGACGACCGGAGGTTATCATCTAATGCACGAGATATCGTGGTGGACCCACATACTGCTTATTTTCTTCTTTGCCAATTATCTTCCCTATTCCAAGCATTTCCACGTATTTATGTCAGTCCCGAACGTATTTCTATCGAGGCTCTGGCCGCTTGGCAAAGTGACAAACATGGACAGTATCACAAGGGAGGTTAAGCTTATGCTCGATCCTTCAACTGCCTTTGCCCCGGCGGCGGCTGATGCACCTCCTGAAAGGTTCGGAGTGAAGGATGCCGAAGATGCAACCTGGAAAAATTATTTCGACTCGCTCTCGTGCACGGAATGCGGCAGATGCACATCTGTCTGCCCGGCAAATATCACCGGCAAGAAACTGTCGCCCCGTAAGATAATGATGGATCTCAGGGCCAGGATGAAGGAGAAGGGCCCGATGATGGTGAAAAACGGAAGGGATTACAGCGATGGCAGGTCCCTCCTCAGGGATTACATCACCGAGGAAGAGCTCTGGGCATGCACGACATGCAATGCCTGTGCAAGGGAGTGTCCGGTAAATATCAACCAGCCCGAGCTTATTATTGATATGCGCAGGTACCTCGTTCTCGAGGAAGCTTCTGCTCCCGGTGAGCTTAAAACACTCTTCAGCAATATCGAGAACAACGGGGCTCCCTGGCAATACTCAAACGAAGACCGGTTATTATGGGCAAATGGTCTAGATTTTCAGGTGCCCGTAATGGCAGATCTCCATGCCAGGGGAGAGAAACCCGAATATCTTTTCTGGGTAGGATGTGCCGGTGCATTCGACGACAGGTATAAGAAAGTGGTCAGGGCATTTGCCAGGATACTTTCTCACCTCGGTACAAGTTATGCAGTGCTTGGTGCCGAAGAGACATGCAACGGAGATCCGGCCCGCCGGGCAGGAAACGAGATGCTTTACCAGATGCAGGCTCTGCAGGTAATAGAGATATTCAGGAATTACGATATCCGGAAAGTAATTACCACATGCCCTCACTGCTTTAATGTTTTTAAAAATGAGTATCCCGACCTGGGCGGTGATTTTGAGGTGATTAACTATCTTCATTTTATCGACAGGAACATTCATGAGGGGAAACTGAAACCGGTCGAAGAAACCAAAGGCAACGCGTCGGTGACCTATCACGATCCATGCTACCTTGGCAGGGCAAATGAGATCTATTCCGAGCCGAGGAAAATACTGAAAGCGCTTCCGCTGAACCTTGTGGAGATGAAGAGAAATAAAAGCTATGCCCTTTGCTGCGGAGCCGGAGGAGGACAGATGTTCAAGGAGGCTGAAAAAGGCGACAGGGAGGTTTTCCTGGAGAGGACAGAGGAGGCTCTCGATACGGGGGCAGGCATTATTGCCTCGGCATGCCCCTTCTGCATGACGATGATCACCGACGGACTTAAATACAGGAACAGGGAAAATGAGATCAAAAATCTCGATATTGCAGAACTTATTGCAGAATCATTGAAATTATAAACTTATCCAAATAATCTTACGAAGATGGAAAGCAGAAAGATCCTGAAAAGCGGCGAATTTCTGGTAGCTGAAATTGAAGCAAAAGACACCTTTATCCCGGAGGAATTTAACGAGGAGCAGAGAATGATTGCTCAGACCTGCCGTGATTTTCTTGAGGCAGAGGTTTATCCGGCAATGACAGCCCTGGAGAAGGGCGACAGGGAGCTGATGAAGGAGATCCTTAAGAAGTCGGGAGAACTTGGGTTGATGGGGATATCGGTACCGGAAGAGTACGGAGGATTCGGACAGTCGTTTGTAACCCAGATGCTCACTGCTGAAACGACAGGAGCGGGATTTTCATTCTCGGTAGCCTATATGGCTCACTGCGGAATAGGCACACTGCCGATACTCTATTACGGAAACGAAGACCAGCGTCAGCGGTATGTTACCAGGCTGGCGACGGGAGAGCTTCTCGGTGCGTACTGCCTTACGGAACCGGGTGCCGGAAGCGATGCCAACTCAGGCAAGACAAGCGCCACACTCTCGGAGGACGGAAAGCATTACATTCTCAACGGGCAGAAGATGTGGATAACCAATGCAGGATTCGCCGATACACTTGTGGTCTTCGCCAAGATAGACAACGACAGGGTGCTGAGCGCCTTTATAGTTGAAAGCGGAATGCCGGGAGTGGTTATTGGTCCCGATGAACATAAAATGGGTATCAAGGGCTCTTCCACCGCCCAGATATACTTCACCGACGTAAAGGTACCGGTGGAGAACCTGCTGGGAAAAAGAGGCGAGGGCTTCAGGGTAGCCCTGAGTATACTTCACATGGGTCGTATCAAGCTGGGAGCCAATGTGCTGGGAGCGGCAAAAAAAGCAATTACCGATTCAGTCAGGTATGCAAATGAGAGAAAGCAGTTCGGCGTGTTCATATCATCCTTCGGGGCAATCAAACAAAAGCTTGCCGAGCAGGTTATCAGACTCTTTGGATCAGAATCGGCCGTTTACAGGGTAAGCAGGGATATTGACGACCTGATGGATATACTTAAAACCGATTGCGGCGATAAGGGCCGTGCAACGATCGAGGCGATCAGCCACTATGCGGTTGAGGCTGCGATACTGAAGGTAGTGGGCTCGGAGATGCTCGATTACGTGGCTGATGAGGCTGTTCAGATATACGGAGGGATGGGCTATTCGGCAGAGATGGACGTTGAGAGGGGCTACCGCGATTCGAGGATCAACAGGATATTCGAGGGTACAAACGAGATAAACCGCCTGCTGGTGGCCGATACGGCAATGAAGCGCGCAATGAAGGGTGACTTTGACCTTTTCGGCGAAGCAGAGAAAATATACAGTAACCCTGAAAAGGCGGCGGAAGAGACCCCTGAGGGTGAGGATTATTTCGGAGAGAAGAGAAGGTATATACGGAACTTTAAAAAGGCTGCCCTGATGATTATCCACGGAGCCGTGGAACATTTCAGGAAGGGCCTTGTCCATGAGCAGGAGGTGCTCAACAATATCGCCGAAATGATAATGGATCTTTATATATCAGAATCGCTGGCACTGAGGATTGAAAAACTGTCGGCGATGAAAGGCCCTGAAAAAGTCTATCATGATATTCTCGATGTGAACATTTATGACACAGCTGCCAGGATAAGAAAGAGTGCAACCGATGCTATCTGGTCATTCCCGTTATCTGATAACACACCCGGACTGCTGAAAGCTGCAGAGGCTCTGACAAGAGTTGCAGGGGTGAATGTGAAGGATTCCAGGAGGAGGATAGCCGACAGGCTGATTGAGGATAACCAGTACAAATTCTGAACCTCCCCGGCTGCTAAGGCCAAAAAATGATATCTTGCAGGAAGATTTCAGCCGGCTTCCAGGCTTTACAATTGTATCATTATGAAGATAATCAAGTTTCTGTTTTCTCCCCTTTTCATGGGGATACTGCTGTTTGTATTCGGCGCTTCAATGGCGGCTGCAACATTTATCGGGAATGATTACGGCCTTCCTGCCGCGTATGATTTTGTTTACAGTGCAAAATGGTTTGAGCTGATAATATTGCTCCTTGCTGTCAATATGGCGGGACAGACAATCTCGCTGAAGCTTTACAGAACCAACAGGCTTCCCGTGTTCCTTTTCCACATCTCATTCGTAATTATTATTGCAGGAGCAGGGATTACAAGGTACACCGGCTGGGAAGGAACCATTCATATCCGTGAGGGTGAGACGGAAAGCAGGTGTTTCTCTTCTGAACGATACATCAGTTTCAGCCTGAAAGATCCGGAAGGGGCTTTGATAACATCCGGATCGGACAAATATTCAATGACATCCGTTTCGGCCGACAGGTTCAGGAAAAGGTTCAGTGCCGGAACCAATGATTATGAGATCGTTCTTGCGCGCATAATGCCGAATGCCTCTGAGATGGTGGTTGAAAGTGAAGGGGGAGAACCAATGGTCTCAATGCTGGTCTCCGGAGAGGATACCGGAAGGGAGATGGTTTTACTGCGAAAAGGGGAACAGGTTACGGTTTTTGGTCTTAAAGTGGGATTTATGTCGGGGGGCGATACGGATGTAACCATAACAGCAGACAGCGCATCTTTCTGGTTTTCGTCGGTTTACGGAGCTGAAGAAACAGGCATGATGACAGGCGAGAAACGCCATGTTTCGCCCGGGGAGCTTTTACCGCTCCAGAGAATGACGGTGATCGCAGTAAACAACCTGAGACTGGTGCCTCAGGAGATGTCGCTTTCAGCAGTAACCAGGGTTCTGCCCGGAGGAATGGCCAGGGAGCAGTCGGGCAGGAACTATTTCCTTTTTGATGTCTCTTCGGGTACTGAAAGCACAACACTCTATCTCCGCGAGGGAAATGTTAGGGAAATTTCCTCGGTCAGTGCAAATATAGGAGGGAACACCCTTGAGCTGACATATGGACCTGAAATGAGAGTTCTTCCGTTCAGTCTGAAGCTCAATGAGTTCATCCTCGAAAGGTACCCCGGATCGGAAAGCCCGTCGGGTTACAGGAGTGAGATCACTCTTACCGACAGTGAAAACAATATTGAAAGACCTTATTCGATTTATATGAATAACGTCCTGAAATACAGAGGTTACAGGTTCTACCAGTCCTCTTACGACATTGATGAAAAGGGCACGATTCTCTCGGTCAATAACGATACGGCAGGCATGCTGGTGACGTACACCGGTTATTCATTGCTGTTCTTTTTCATCATTATGTCGCTGCTGAACAGGAAATCTCTTTTTCACAGGATTAACCCCGTATACTGGGACTCGGCACTGCGCAGGGCAGCCGCTGCAGCAGTACTGATGATACTGGTGTCGGGACTTTCGGTAGCCAGTGCCCAGAGGCTTGTTCCTGACAGGGCAGGTGCAGAGGAGTTTGGCAAGGTGCTCGTTCAGGACTATAAGGGCAGGACCAAGCCGCTGATGACTCTGAGCAGCGACATAATGAGAAAGGTAACCCGCGAGAAGAGGTTCGGCGGCCTCACTCCAATGCAGTTCTTTATGGGGATATATCTCGATTTTGAGAACTGGAGCGATTACCCCGTCATAAGGATCTCAAACAAAGATCTTCAGAGGGTTCTCAGAATCAGGGGAAACCACGCCTCATTCAACCAGATGATCGACCCTGATGGCGGAGGAACGTACAGGCTTCTTCACGAAGTTAATGTTGCGTATTCGAAAGCCCCGGGTGAGCGGTCCCGTTTCGACAAGGAAGTAATGAAGGTTGACGAGAGGGTGAACATAGTCTATATGATCTACTCGGGCTCTTTCCTGAGGATCTTTCCTCTCAGGGATGGGTCGCACTCCTGGGGAGCTCCGATGGATGCGCTTAACGCGGCTGCAGGCAGGGAGGATTCCTTATATGTGGCGAACATAATCCCGTCCATGGCCAGGGCTCTCGAAACAAAAGACCCGGCACTGGTGAGGAACGTTACAAGATCGCTCGGAGATTATCAAAAGAGATTCACGGAGTACGAGCTTCCCTCAGAACCGAGGATCAGGGCTGAGATGCTCTATTACAGGCTGAACATATTTGAGAGGCTTTACCCGGTATATGCGGCGGCAGGCACACTCCTGCTGATACTGCTGATAATAATGGTGATAACCGGAAAGGGGCGTCCCGGATGGCCTGTAAAGTCCATCGCGCTGGTTCTTTTTGCCGGTTTTCTGCTCCATACATTCGGACTTGGACTCCGGTGGTACATTTCAGGCCATTCCCCGATGAGCAACGGTTATGAATCGATGCTGTTCATCTCGTGGGTTACCTTGCTGGCGGGCTTTATCTTCAGCCGGAGATCGCCCTTCACCCTTCCTGCCACAGGACTGCTGGCATCTTTTGCATTGCTTGTTGCCCATATGAGCTTTATGGACCCGGAGATAACCAACCTTGTACCAGTACTTAAATCATACTGGCTCACCCTTCATGTTTCAGTAATAACAGGCAGTTACGGATTCTTCGGACTAGGGGCTCTGCTGGCACTCATCAACATGGTGCTCATGATCCTGGCAACAGGGAGGAACAGGGAGCGGATATCCGGGAATATCGATGCGCTGACAGTGATTTGTTACAAAACACTCACCCTTGGCCTCTATTTCCTGACGGCGGGCACCTTCCTGGGGGCGATATGGGCAAATGAATCGTGGGGCAGGTACTGGGGCTGGGACCCGAAAGAAACATGGTCGCTGATCACAATAATTGTCTATACACTGGTGATCCATTCCAGGATGATCCCCGGGATGAAGGAGATATTCACTTTCAACCTACTTGCACTTTTTGCCTTCTTCTCTGTACTGATGACATATTTCGGAGTGAATTACTATTTGTCAGGCCTTCACTCCTATGCAGGCGGTGATGCCATACATATACCAGTATTTGTGTACATAGCGGTACTGACCCTTTTCGCGGTTTCAGTTGCAGCTAACCTCAGGTACAGAAGATTTGAAGTGCCTGCGGATAATCGAAAGAGCAACAGTGCCGGTTAAACGGCGATCGGGTTCAGTTCTTCCTGAAGATACCGGCTATTGTTTTCCCTATCAGATCAACTCTTTCAATGGCTTCGAGAAGAGATGAGTTTGTAAGGTCAGTTTTTTCTTCCAGCACCGAGAAGGACTGTATGGGATAAATGATCAGGAAATTGTTTTTCGGGAGAAACCTCTCCAGTGTTGTTGATATGTCTGCCATAACAGCCTGGTAAGTAACCTGGTTCTTTCTGCTGAGGATTATTATAATATTGTCATCATTTCTGATCTGACGGGTTAAATCGGGGAATTGATTCCAGTCGTCGAACAGGTTGAATTCTGAATCAATAGGGTGTTTGAGGTTGACCTCCTGCAGAATCTCATTCGTTTTGCCGGATGAATAGAAAGTCATTCTCGCACCGGTATTATGGGCTATGTTCCAGATTTTTGCCAGCCAGAAAGAGAATCCCGGTTCATTCTCGGCGTTCTCCGGGATAACTACGAAATGACGCCTTATTGTTGAGATTGGTTGAAATGGGTGATATATGTATGTGGTAAAATTGCTCTTTGAGAGAATATCTTCGGTAAGATTACCAAGGAAGGAATCCGAAACATCTCCTTTCACATGAATCCCCAGAATCAGGTCTGTGATATTGTTCTCCTTGATAAAATGCGTAATGCCGTTAGCCAGGTTCAGATCGTACCGCAGGGTGGTTTTCATTCTTATATCCACTGCAGATGCGGCAACCGTTGCTTTTTCAAGGAGCCTTCCTGCCTTCTGCTCAGCTTCAGGTCCGCCCTTATCTTCTTTAATGACATTCAGTGCATAGAGGCCGTCGCGGTTCCGCTTTGATTTTAATATGGTACATAAGTTTACCAGCTCATCGATGGTGTTCGGATTACTCACGGGAATCAGAATTCTTTCAGTATTTTCATATGACTCTTCATCAGACAGTTCAGAGAGTGCAATTTTCTGAGCATTCCGCTGCGTAGTAAATGAAGCAATGGTGCATGTAGCCAGGATCATAACGATTGTGCCGTTGAGGATGCTGTCGTGTAGAAGCCTGATTGGCTCACCGTTCTCATTATATCCCGTTATGATGTTATACCCTACCATTACGGCCGCCAGAGTAGCCGCTGCCTGTGAGTTTGTCAGGCCGAAGATCAGCATACGCTCATCCCTGCTGAATCTGAAACTCTTCTGTGCAAGCCATGCTGAAATAAATTTTGCGGCAGTGGCTGTAACAGACATAACCA
This sequence comes from uncultured Rikenellaceae bacterium, assembly GCA_964426435.1. GTDB lineage: Bacteria > Bacteroidota > Bacteroidia > Bacteroidales > VadinHA17 > LD21. Next base: position 33,513 of record CAYRQY010000003.1, read on the forward strand.
AAGCTACAAACAGAGTGTTAATGCTTAAGAATGCCCTGTAGTCGATGAGCATCCCCACGCCAATCAGGAAGAAAGGGATGAAGATGGCATTTCCCACGAAACCGATCCTGTTCATCAGCGGCGATGTCCGGGGAATAAGCCGGTTTAATGCCAATCCTGCCATGAAGGCCCCGATTATTGCCTCAATACCGGCAAATCCCGAGAGCACGGCTCCGAAGAAAACCAGTACAAGTACAAAGATATATTGGGAAACACTATCGCTGTAGCGTTTAAAGAACCACCTGGAGATAATGGGAAACAGGAAGATAATAACCGAAGAAAATGCAATAAACGAAAGCAGGAGCTTCACCCAGAAAGCATTATTCAGCTCACCCCTGGTGAATCCGACAATGGCAGCCAGGACAGTAAGCGCCAGTACATTTGTGATCAGGGTACTGCCAACGGAAACATTTACAGCTCTGTTCTTTGAGATTCCGAATTTGCTTACAATGGGGTAGGTGATCAGGGTATGCGATGCAAACATGCTTGCAAGCAGAACAGATGTAACGACTGAGAAATTAAGAACATACATGCATGCCAGTGTTCCGAGAACCATTGGTATGATAAACCCGTAAAGGCCCAGAACCAAACCTTTACCCGCATTCTTCCTGAAATAATTCATGTCGATTTCCAGGCCTGCAAGAAACATGATATACAACAGTCCCGCAGTACCTGAGAGAATAATGCTGCTGTCGCGCGATATCAGGTTAAACCCTGATGGTCCGATGATGATGCCGGCCAGGATCATGCCGAGGAGGTGGGGGATCCTGATTTTATCGGACACTATCGGTATAACCAGAATAACCAGAAGAATTACCAGGAACTTCAGTACGGGGTCTGTCAGAGGCAGCTGTAAGCCGGAGATGGCAGGAATCATACTTTGATTTTAAAACCGCAAAGGTAGTGAATTGGTAAAATTATGCGATCCCTTTGGGGGGAGCCGACAAGTAAAAAAGTAGTCCGCGTATTTCCGGGATTGCCATCTCGCTTTGCTTCGATGGCGATCCCTTTGGGGGGACTTCAGACAGAAAAAGCCTTCAATTCGCTTCGCTCATTATGGTCTTTATTTTTTCATGCGCTTATGAAAGCAAGCTTTCAACGCTTTGAAAAAACAAAGCCCTCCCGCCTTTCGGCGGGGAAGGCTTTTTCTGTCCGGGTGGAAGATGGGATTCGAACCCACGACCTTCGGAACCACAATCCGACGTTCTAACCGACTGAACTACATCCACCGTTTATGAGCTGCAAAATAAGCCCAAAAAATCCATTTCGCAAAATTTTAAAATCCTTTTGTCAACGGCCGGTAAAGGCTTTACCTTCACAAATACGCGATAAATGAATATTACTGCACAATTTTTGCGGAAATGGGGTGTTATCAGAAAGACTTAACTGAAGAGGATCTTGAAGAAGATAAAACTGATTGACAACATTTCGGGACTGCAATCATTTCAGCTGATGCGTTTCGTTGTATTCCTGATAATCAGTATAGTCTTTACCAAGAGCCACCTGACCAGGGCTGAAATAGGTACATGGGAAATGTTCCTCTTCATAGCCGGACTGATAAGCTTCTTCTGGGTTACGGGAATAATACAGTCGCTCCTGCCGCTCTATCACCGAAACAGGACATACAGGAAGATCGGACAGAACGGTACCGGCAAATCGCCGGAGATTTTCAATGCATTTCTTCTCCTTTGCTTTTTCAGCATTCTCTTTTTTATTTTCGGACACATCCTCAAGCATAATTTCTCTGTATTTAATATTTCAGGGAATGCGCCTTTCCTCAATCTTCTGCTCCTGTACATCCTTCTCAGCAATCCTGTTTGCCTGATCGAATATATTTACCTTCTCAACAACCGGTCGTACCGTATTTTACAGTACGGGATCTACACCTTTGCCGCCCAGCTGATCCTGGCAATAGCACCGGTGCTTGCAGGTAAGGACATAATATGGTCTGTTTACGGACTTCTGGCAATTACCGGGGTAAGGTGGATATGGCTGATAATTCTTCTTCGGAGATATACCGAGATGAAGGTCTCGCCTGAATTCATGAAGGAGCACCTTTACCTCGGAACACCACTTATAATCACCACGCTTATAAGTGGTTCGGCCCAGTATATTGACGGGGTGATTGTATCGGCAGTGTACCGCGATCCTGCGATGTTTGCCTGGTTCAGGTATGGCGCGAAGGAGTTTCCCCTTGTACTTATGCTGGCCAGCGGGTTAAGCAATGCCATGCTTCCTGAATTCTCGACAAGAACCAGGATGAAGGAATCGCTTGCGAAGATCAGGGTGAGGTCCATCCGGCTTATGCATATTTGCTTCCCTGCAACCATGCTCCTTATGCTGTTTGCAAGATGGATCTTCCCGAGGATGTTTACACCGGAGTTCCAGAAAAGCGCGGATATTTTTCTTATCTACACACTGCTGGTTATCCCCAGGCTGCTCTTTCCGCAGACCGTCATAATAGGAAGGAAAAAGACCCGGGTAACCCTTGCAAGCGCACTCCTTGAACTGGCTTTAAACATTCCCCTGAGCCTGCTTATGATCAAATGGGGATACGGGCTTGTGGGAGTTGCACTGGCAACATTCATTGTTTATACGCTAGGCAAGTTCTACCTGGTGGGATACCTGTGGGTTAAGATGAGAATCAGGCCGGAGGAGTATACTCCTGTTAAACTGTTCCTTCTCTATTCAGTGCTTCTGTCACTCCTGTTTATTCTGATAGACCACAGGGTAATCGATATCCACTAACAGAATAGAATCGTATGAGAGTTTGTATAGTTGAGACACCGGAGGATAAAAGGGAATTTCTTGAATTCCCGAAGAGGTTATATAAGGGAGATCCATTCTGGGTATGTCCCCTGGATAATATGACAGAGAATGCTTTCGACCGGGAAAAGAATTACATGTTCCGGAGAGGCGATGCAATCAGGTGGATTTTGAAGGATGATTCCGGAACGACAACGGGAAGAGTGGCTGCATTTATTGATGAGGCGAGATCGAAGGCAAACAGGCAGCCCACAGGCGGAATAGGATACTTTGAGGTGATAGATGACAGGGATGCGGCTTTCGCATTATTTGATGCAGGGAAGGAGTGGCTTGCCGCCAGGGGGATTGAAGCCATGGACGGACCGGTCAATTTCGGAGAGAATGACAATAACTGGGGTCTCCTTGTCGACGGTTTTATGCGGCAGGGCTACGGAATGCCCTACAACAGGGAGTACTACAGGAGCTTTTTTGAGGAGTATGGATTCAGGAATTATTTTGAGCAGTATTCCTATCACAGAACGATAAGGGGCGCCGACGGCAGGCTGGAGGAGTTCCCCGAAAGGATCATGAAAATCGCGGAATGGCTTACCCGGAGACCAGGTTACTCGTTCAGGCATTTTACCATGGGGGAGAAAGACAAATTTGCAGCCGACCTGGTGGATATTTATAATGCAGCCTGGGCGGTCTTCAAGGAGGACTTTATCCCGCTTGCACCCGAGCTCATTGAAGACACTTTAAGAAAAACAAAACCCATAATCGATGAAGAACTGGTATGGTTCGCCTACCATAATGAGAAGCCGATCGCCTTTTTTATCCTTTTGCCGGACCTTAACCAGATAATCAGGTATTTCAACGGCAGACTTCATGCATGGAACCGGCTCAGGTTTCTATGGTTCAGGTCAAGGCATAAAATGACCCGAATAAGGGCTGTAGCTGGCGGAGTGAGTCCGCTGTACCAGAACAGCGGAGTAGAGTCGGCAATTTTCTACAATGTTTACCAGGTTTTTAAAAGGAAACAATGGTACAATGAGCTTGAACTCTCGTGGGTCGGAGACTTCAATCCCAAAATGACGGCTATCTACGAAGCACTTGGAGCAGTCAGGGCAAAAACACATATAACATTCAGATACATGATTAACGAAAGCCTCCCGTTTATAAGGTACAGTGACGAAATGGCGGAGAGGCAGAATGCCGGTCCGGGGAGGGTGGAGACAGAATAATTTCAACAATCATTTTGCAGATATGATTTTTTATGTTAATTTTGCACTCCCGCAATTGGGGAAAATAATTCTACAATAAAAAGGTAAAAAGAAAACGATGAAAGAGGGTATACATCCGGGCAATTACAGGCTTGTTGTTTTTCAGGATATGTCGAACGGTTACTCTTTTATGTGCAAATCGACTGCGCCGTCGAAAGAGAACATCAAATGGGAAGACGGAAACGAGTATCCGCTTATAAAGCTTGAAATATCGAATACGTCGCATCCCTTCTATACCGGCAAGATGAAGCTGGTTGATACGGCGGGAAGGGTTGATAAGTTCATGAACCGCTACAAGAACCACGTGGGTAAAAAGAAATAGGCACCGATGCAGAAAATTTATCCCGGCTCATTGCCGGGATTTTTGTTTTCGAAAGGGAGCATGCATACATTGATGAAGCCGGTATCGGGTGTTTTGCAAAAAATATGTGTATTTTTGACGCTGAAGAGCCTTTATGGAAAAAAGAGAAAAGCGCATTTTTAAAGAGTTCCTCTTACCCGATCTTCTCGACGGCGAAGGAGACATCATTCCGATCATAGCCGACGGAGACGACAGTGAAATGGATGATGCCGATATTCCCGATACCATTCCCATACTTTCGCTGAGGAATACGGTACTGTTTCCGGGGGTTGTGCTTCCCATTTCCATCGGACGCCCCAGATCGATCCAGCTTGTAAAAGATGTTTACAGGCAGGATAAGATTGTTGGCACCGTGGCCCAGAAAGAGCCTGAGGTGGAGAATCCGAAATTCGGCGACCTCCACACTGTCGGCACCGTAGGGCAGATAGTGAAGCTCCTGGAGATGCCGGATGGCTCGACAACAGCCATCATCCAGGGGAGAAGGAGGATGATCCTGAATGAGCTGATCTCGGAAGATCCCTACTTTATCGCGCGTGTAAGAACAATTCCGGAGATTAAGCCTGAGGCAAGCAACAGGGATTTTGACGCAATAGTCGGGTCTCTTAAGGATCTGTCGCTCAAGATAATAAAAATTAATCCCAATATCAGTCCGGAAGCTTCATTCGCTATCCGCAATATTGAGAACAGCACCTATCTGATAAATTTTATCTGTTCGAATACTGACATCAAGGTACAGGATAAGCAGAAACTGCTGGAGATAAACAGCCTGAGGGACAGGGGTTATGCCCTACTTGAATACCTGGTTCAGGAAATACAGATACTCGAACTTAAGAACGAACTTCAAACCAAGGTAAAGAGCGATCTCGATCAGCAGCAGCGGGAGTTTCTCCTGCACCAGCAGATGAAGACCATTCAGAATGAGCTTGGGGGCAATCCGATCGAAAAGGAGATTGAGGAATACAGGAAGAAGGCAGAGTTAAAACTATGGAGTGATGATGTCAGAAAAACCTTTGATAAGGAACTTGGCAAGCTTCACCGCCTGAATCCCGCGGCGGCAGAGTATTCGGTGCAGGTCAACTACATCCAGACCCTTCTCGATCTGCCATGGGGATCCTATACAACAGATAATCTTGATCTTATTAATGCCCGGAAAGTTCTTGACGACGATCACTTCGGGCTCGATGAGGTGAAGGACAGGATTCTGGAGCACCTGGCAGTGCTTAAGCTCAAGGGCGATATGAAGTCGCCGATACTATGCCTCTATGGTCCTCCGGGTGTCGGAAAGACCTCCCTGGGCAAGTCGGTGGCGAAGGCTCTCAGCAGGAAATATGTAAGGATGTCGCTCGGGGGCCTGCACGACGAGGCGGAGATAAGGGGCCACAGGAAGACCTACATCGGCGCAATGCCCGGCAGAATAATCCAGAATATAAGGAGGGCAGGTTCATCCAATCCTGTCTTCATACTCGATGAGATTGACAAGGTAGGACATGATTTCCGCGGCGATCCTTCATCAGCCCTGCTTGAGGTGCTTGATCCCGAGCAGAACAGCACATTCTTCGATAACTTCCTCGAAATGGAATACGATCTTTCGAGGGTTCTCTTCATTGCCACTGCAAACACCCTGGCAACAATAAGTCCCGCTCTGAAGGACAGGATGGAACTGATTGAGATAACCGGATATCTGGTTGAAGAGAAGCTGGAGATAGCCCGCCGCCACCTGTTGCCAAAACAAACAGAAAACCATGGTGTTAAGCCGGCCCAGATTACTATTGGAAGTGATGTGCTTGAGTATATCGTCGATAAGTACACACGGGAATCAGGAGTAAGGGAGCTCGACAAGCACCTTGCCAAACTGGTACGGGTAACGGCAAAGAACATAGCGTCGGGAACTGAGTATGAACCTGAGCTGAACAGGGAGGTCCTGACCGGAATACTGGGTCCACCGAGGTATTTCAGGGATCTTTACGCAGGCAACGAGCAGGCGGGTGTTGTTACCGGACTGGCATGGACACCGTCGGGCGGAGAGATCCTCTTCGTGGAGACAAGTCTGAGCAAGGGAACGGGTAAACTGACTCTTACAGGCAACCTCGGGGAGGTCATGAAAGAGTCTGCCATTATCGCACTGGAGTACCTGAAAGCAAATGCAGGGATGATAGGACTTCCCGCAAACTTCTCCGAAAAGTGGAATATTCACATACACGTCCCCGAAGGAGCGATACCCAAGGACGGACCATCAGCCGGAATTACGATGGCCGCTTCGGTAGCCTCGGCATTTACCCAGAGGAAGGTTAAGAAATACATGGCAATGACAGGGGAGATTACCCTGCGCGGAAAGGTGCTGCCGGTTGGCGGGATAAAAGAGAAGATACTTGCTGCAAGAAGGGCAAGCATAAAGGAGATCATTCTCTCGCAGGAGAACCGTAAGGATGTTGAGAACATTAAGGAGATGTATATCAGCGGATTGAAATTCAATTACGTCGATACCATAATGGAGGTGCTTGAATTATCCCTTCTGAAGCAAAAAGTAAAAAATCCCAAGAAAATTTCATTCGAATGAAAAAGAGAGCTGTTTTCCCCGGATCGTTCGACCCCTTCACCATTGGTCACGAAGGGATTGTGAGAAGGGCACTTGCAATATTTGATGAGATTGTCATTTCAGTCGGTGCCAATGCCCTCAAGAAGAGCTACTATTCACTCACCGCAAGGAAAGAGATGATTGCGTGTGTTTTTCCTGATGAACCCAGGATTAAGGTAGATCATTATGAAGGGCTCACGGTTGATTATTGCCGCAAAATTGGCGCAGGTTTTCTTCTGAGAGGTCTGAGGACTGCCGCTGACTTTGAATTCGAAAGAGCTATTGCCCAGGTTAACAAGGCACTTGCCCCGGAGATAGAGTCTGTTTTCATCCTGACAATTCCGGAGCATGCATCAATTAACTCGACAATCGTAAGGGATATAATCAGGAGCGGAGCCGATGCCTCCCGCTTTGTGCCTTCGGCAATAAGACTGGGCGACTACAGGGGTGATGATCTGCCGGATTAACCCCTTTTAACCTGCGGTGTGAACATAGTGGTATTTATCACATCCAGGAGAGAGAGCCATACCCTTTCCCTGATGCGGGATGCTTCATCCGGACGCAGCCACTCAACAGCGGTGATGCCTTCAGAAGCATCAGGAGCCGAGATCATTTCCCCGCTGTAGTGCATCAGGAACCACTCAGTTTTTTTCAGATATGTAATCTCCTTCCTGGTATAGGTATGCCAGGTCGGTTCCAGGTTCCTTATGATCCTGTGCCCGGATATGCCGCACTCCTCCCGGACTTCTCTCAGTGCGCATGCCTCGGGAGTCTCATCCTGCTCGATGTGTCCCTTCGGGAGATCAAGCTTCCCGTTCTTCTCGATGAAAAGATACCTGCCCGACTTATGCTTTACAAGCCCTCCTGCAGCATGCTCCTCCGTGAATAGTATCCTGAAGAGTTTCCAGATGTGCTGAATATCCAGGCCATAGATGTTTACAGAGGGTATGCCGGGATCTGACTGAAAATCAGAGATTACTTTATAAAATTCCTTTGTACGGTTAAAATTATGGAATAACCCGTATTTTTGTAACCGGTCAGGCTCAGGACTGATCACAATGTATCTGTCTTCGAAATGAACTTTATACATAGCCGGCATGAAAAACAATGCAAAAAGAATCGCCCAATATCTACTGCAAATTAAAGCAATTAAATTGCAACCATCAAATCCTTTTACGTGGGCATCGGGGTGGAAATCCCCGATCTATTGCGATAACAGAAAAACCCTGTCATTCCCCGAAGTGAGAAGTTTTATCTGCGACTCTTTTGTTTCGCTTGTTCAGGATCTTTATCCCGGTGCTGAAGTAATTGCAGGAGTGGCAACCGGAGCCATAGCACACGGCGCACTGGTTGCCGGTAAGCTGGGGCTGCCCTTTATTTACGTTAGATCCGGAGCGAAGGAACATGGATTGGGCAACCAGATTGAAGGCTATTTTGAAGAAGGTCAAAAGGTGGTTGTGATCGAGGATCTGATATCAACCGGAGGAAGCAGCCTTGGGGCAGTAAAGGCTCTCCGGGAAGCCGGGACGGAGGTGCTTGGCATGGCAGCAATTTTTACCTATGAGTTCGGCAAGGCTTCCGATGCCTTTGAAGCGGAAAATTGTTCCCTCAGCACCCTTAGCAATTATTCTGTTCTTATCGAAACGGCGGCAGAGAGCGGTTACATATCGGCTCAGGATATTACCACTCTGAGTGAGTGGAGGAGAAATCCATCTGAATGGGGTAAAAATAACTGATCATGGGCGAGATAACTGAATTCACAAGCCGGAAAGGCACTATTTCATGCAATGCCGGGGGAGTATACCGGTTTGTTACCAATCTGGATAATTTCAGGCAGTTTATTCCCGAGGGCACAATATCAGGATGGCACTCCGATGCCGATTCATGCCGGTTTGAGGTCAATTCGATAGGAAGCGTCAATATCAGGTTAACACTGAAGCAGCCAAACAGCAGGGTCGTTTATTCCGGCGAAGCACTGCAGAATAACAGTTTCTCGATAGATCTTGATATTACAGGCACAGGTGAAAGCTCTTCGGTTGCTTCGCTGGTGCTGCGAACGGAGACGAATCCTCTTATGAAGATGATTATAGCGAAACCTGCCAGTCAGTTCCTTGAGATGATGATCAGTGAGATGGAGGGGTTCAGGGGCTGGGATCTGCAGGGTGAACAAACCTGACCTCCCTGAAGGCGTATTCACATTTCTTTCCGTCACGCCGCTCTATTACGAGAAACCCTTCGGGCGTTACAGATATAATCCTCCCCGTAAAGTCACCACCATCGTCCTTGAATTTGCTCCATTCCATGTACCTGTAAAGGGCAGCATTGTATTCTGCTGCGACAGAATCATATTCACCTGCCAGCAGCTGTTTGTATCTGCGGTCCAGCTTTTCCGCAACCTTCAGGAGGCACTCGCCGGGATCGCAGGTCCTGCCGCTTACCATTTTCAATGACACAGGTGCGGGTTCCAAACCGTCAAACCGCGACTGGTTGATGTTGATGCCGATACCGGCCACACAGGATGACACCGAATCGGCCATAATGCTGTTCTCGATAAGGATACCGGCAATTTTTCTGTCATTTACAAAAATATCATTGGGCCACCTGACACTGCACGATCCGGCTTCAGCCCTGATAAAGTCGCGGATTCCCAGCGAGAGTGCCATGGATATCAGGAACTGCTGATCAGGCCTGAGCATATCGGGGTAAAGAATGATGCTGAACAGCAGGTTGCTTCCCGCTTCGCTTTCCCACCGGTTACCGGGCTGACCTCTTCCTTCCGACTGGAAACCGGCCCGTATGATTGTGCCCTCGGGAGGCTTCTCATCACGGATCAGTTCCGACGCAAGGGTATTTGTCGACGGAACCGATTCAGTGTATATTATTTTTGATCCTATTATCACGACAGCAGGGCAACGGGATATCTGTTAATTATTATTCTGTTTCTGCCCCGGGCCTGTACGGCGGATCCCGGGGGAATTAAAAAGAGTAAGCATGGTGCAAATTTACAGATAAAAGTTTGTACTTTTGCGACTTGAACCATAACAGACAGATTTGTTGATGAAGCCAGAGGCAGATGAAGCCCCACTTCTACTGAAGAGTGTATATAAGGGAATGTTTGAAAAGAGGGGGCAGGATGTTCTGAAAATAGACCTGAGAAGATTTGAAAACAGGATATCGGATTATTTTGTGATCTGCCACGGTGCATCAACAACCCAGGTCGACGCCCTGAGCTTCTCGGTGGAGGAGAGCGTAAGACAGGCCACAGGTCTGAAGCCTTTTCATGTTGAGGGGCTGGATAACTGTTTCTGGGTTCTTCTCGATTATGGAGATGTGGTTGTGCATCTGTTCCTGGAGGAGTACAGGAAGTTTTACTCGCTGGAGTCGCTATGGGCTGATGCAGCCACCGAAACCATAGAGGATAACTTTATACCAGGTTAGGAAATATGACTGAAAACAACAATAATAAACAAGCTCCAGGAGATAAATCCGACAAGAGCCCGAAGCCGAAATTCAATACTAACTGGATCTTTGCGATACTGGCAATCTCCATTATTCTCTTTCAGCTTCTCTCTGCGGGAAAGAGCGTGCAGAAAGCCACCACCAGCGAGGTGAAGAAAATGATTGCCAACCGCGACATCGAGAAGATAGTGGTTGTAAACAAGGACCAGGCAGAAATTTACCTCACCCAGCTTGCCCTGGAATCGGGGCGATATCCCGGGCTGGATCAGCAGGGAAGAGGATTCGGACTTGCAGTGCCGAAACCTCATTACACTTACAATATCGGCGATA
>CAYRQY010000004.1:0-22003 GCA_964426435.1 uncultured Rikenellaceae bacterium
AGTTAACCGGTGGCCATGAGTATAGTTCAGGGCTTATACAATCTGAAAAAATTGCACCTGTTCGCGGGAATAGCTTTTCTCAATATACTTATCAGCTGGTTATCGAACAGGATGCTTGTCGATGAAGTTGTGTTTTACAATACTTTCAGCGACCAGCTTACCTGGGACAGGGCGATGAACCTTTTCGGAAATCTGAAGAATATTGCATGGCTGGGATATATTACCATTCCAATAATACTTTTCATCAAGTTTTCTGTTGTAAGTCTGATCCTTTACTCGGGTGCCTTTATGTTCAACCTGCACAACGAGTTAACGTTGGGAAGCATCTTTCGTGTTCTTATAATCTCCGAGATCATAATAATTCTCGCCGGACTGGTTAAATTCCTCTGGTTCCTCTTTTTTGCCGGCAATTATACACTTCATGACCTGAATTTCTTTTATCCGCTTTCCCTTATAAACCTGTTTCGGATAGAAGAGGTAAGCCAGTTCTGGATCTTTCCGCTGCAGATGGTGAATCTTTTCCAGATCATTTATATACTATCTCTCTCTTACGGTCTCTACAGGTCATCAGGCATAACGCAATCGGGATCAGAAAAGATAATACTTGCAACATATCTGCCTGCACTGATAGTCTGGGTGGCATTCATAATGTTTCTTACACTTGATACTGCAGTAATATGAGAAATACATTGCTGATAGCAATCATTGTTCTGTTTGCCGGTTCGGGAGTATTTCTGGTTACAGCGATAGCAAAGAAAATAAGCATTATAAAGCAAGTCTCGGAGAAGATTAAAACCCTGCCTCAGTTTTCGTTTGTTACACTCGATAATGAGATATTCAGCTCGACGGACATAAAAAGCGGTCCTCTGCTAATAGTACGCTTTCACCCGGAATGCGAACATTGCCATTACGAAATATCAGAGATTATAAAAAATATTACGGATCTGCCAGACGGTCTTATCTTACTGATATCAGACGCTCCTTCTGATTCAATAAGGAAATTCATGGAACATTTTTCCGAATCAAGGTTAACAGGAATTGTGTCTCTGGCAGATCCATCTTCTGAATTCGGGACCATTTTCGGCTCGGATATAGTCCCCTCAAATTATATCTACGACAGGGATCTGAAGCTGGTAAAGATATTTTATGGTGAAGTGAAACCTGATGTTTTGATCAACCTGATGAGAGATGGGGCTTAGTGAGAAAATAAAAAAGGTATCTGTTTTTCAGCACGACACATCTGACTGTGGTGCAGCGTGCATGGTTTCGGCAATCGGGTATTTTGGTGGTCAGACGTCGGGTGAAACTATCAGGAAGCTTAGCGGCACAACAAGTTACGGAACCACAATGCTTGGACTTTTACAGGCTGCTCAGAAATGCGGTCTCGATGCAACGGGGTATGAAGCAGGTGTGAACGACATAGTCGGATATGACGGAGTTCTGATACTACACGTTAAGCCCGGTCCTCAACTGGAGCACTATGTTGTCTGTTTCGGGCAGGAAAAGGGAAAATTCATTATCTGGGACCCTTCCAGAGGTCTTGAGAATCTTTCAGAAGATGAACTCGACAGATTGTGGGACAGTAAGAAATGCCTTGGACTCAGGCCCAACGGAGCATTTAAATATAAAAAACTTCAAAAGGAACAGGTTCTGTCGTGGCTGAAGCAGATAATACACCCTGACAGATCGCTCCTGGCGGCAAGCCTTGCTGTGGGAATGATCGTATCGGTTTTGGGTCTTGTAATGGCCGTCTTTACACAGAAGCTGATCGACACGATTCTCCCTGCAAAGAATATCAACCTATTGGTAATATCGGTAGTTTTGGTTTTTATTCTTCTGACAGCCAGGATATTGTTGAATGCAGTAAGGCAGCAGGTACTTGTATTTCAGGGAAAAACATTCAATATCCGTGTTATAGATAATTTCTTCGGAGCCCTGATGTACCTCCCGCAATCTTTCTTTGATACAAGAAAAACAGGAGACTTTGTTGGAAGGCTCAACGATACAATGAGGATACAGAGGGTTATAGCTGAGTTCGTAAGTGTTTATATAATTGATTTGCTTGTTCTTCTGATATCTGTTACGGCGCTTTTTTTCTACTGCGAAGTGTCAGCTTTTATAACAATCATTACTATTCCCATACTGTTTCTTCTGGTTTACAGGTGGCATAAGCGCATCATTTCAGCTCAGCATGATGTGATGGCCGGGTATGCTCTCAGCGAAAGCAATTTCATCGATTCGATCCAGGGCATTTCGGATCTCAGGTCTCTTGGATGGCAGGAAAGCTTTACCGGGAGGAATAAAAAGATCTACAGCGACTTTCAGGAGAAAGCTTATTCCCTTGGAAGGATAAAGATAAGTCTCGGGATTCTAACAGGTATTGCAGGCACCTTTTATCTGGCTTCAATTCTTCTCTATATTTCAATGCAGGTTCTGAGCACACGCATGTCGGAAGGGGAACTCCTGGCGGTTCTTACAATAAGCTCGTCGGTTGTTCCCTCGATACTTAATCTGTCGCTTATTGCGATACCTGTCAGTGAGGCCAGGGTAGCTGTTGAGAGGATGTTTGAATTCAGCCTCACGGAGCCGGAGGGAGAGGAGATTTCGGGTGTAACACATTTAACCGGGATTAAAGAGATCTCTCTGGAAAAAGTTTCGTTCAGGTATCCTGGAAGGCCATTGCTTATTAAAAATATTGAGTTGTCCGTCAACAAAGGGAGCATCACGTCGCTAGTAGGTGAAAGCGGGTGCGGCAAGAGCACCCTTGCAGGTATAATGATGCGGTACTTCGAGCCTGAAGAGGGAAGTCTGAGCATAAATGGAGTTAATGACGCCCGCAGTATCGCTCATGGTGAATGGAGATCGGCGGTAGGGATAGTGCCGCAGGAGATACATATCTTCAATGGCACAATACTTCAGAATCTCACAAGCGACCTCAGTGAGGGTGGTATTAAGGAGCTGGCGGCTGCGATCACTACCCTGGGACTTGACAAGTTTATCGATGCTTTCCCTGCAGGGATTATGACCCGGGTAGGAGAGGACGGGATCAACCTCTCGGGTGGACAGAGACAACTGATAGGTTTTATCAGGGCCCTGATCAGGAAACCTGAGATACTTATAATCGATGAAGGCACCTCAAATATGGACAGAAGTACCGAAACGACTATTGCGAATCTGTTGGTAAGGCTGAAGAAGGATATGGGGATACTGCTGATCTCTCACAGGATCAATCTGATCAGGGAACTCAGCGACAGGATCTATGTTATGGAGAACAGCATCATTACAGCTCAGGGAACCCATTCCGGGCTGATGAAATACGACAATCTCTATAAAAGGTATTGGGATGATTTTATTTAAACTGCCGAAACAAACTCGCCCTTAAGCACGTATGGAATAAATGATATACAGGCGGAAACCGAAAAGCCTTTAACAGAGTAGGTGGAATTAATAAATGTCTCGTTATGAAAACTTTAAGTTTGGAACAAATGGAATCAATCTCGGGAGGGGGGAGTATTAATGCTTGTGATGTTGCCCTGGGGTTAGCTGTGGCAGTCTGGAGTACTGCCTTGGCTGCGGCATCATTCGGATTGGCTGGATTTCTTGTAGGATGGGGCGGAAGTGCTCTTGTTGGATATGTGTGTCATGTAAATGATTGATTTTATTGGGCTGTATCAAAGGACATATTTAACCTTTTGGGTGTAATGATAGAAACCATAATTTATCTATTATATTCATGTTGTTTTACATACCATGTTCTAAGGGTTATTCATTATGTCTTTTGGTACAGCCCTTTAATTTAAACTATAATCAATATGAAGAGAATTCTTTTTATAGCCTATTTTTTTCTCACGGCAACCTTTTTTGCCATGAGTATGATACTGTCCTTCGAACCTAAAGTACAACGATTTGCATTTATTTTGCTTGCTTCTGCAACAGGGTTGGTAATCGGAGATCTGATAAGAACAAGGAAAGATGTCTTACTAACAATAAAAAGGAGGAAGGCATTAATTACACTATTATTAATCAATGTAATACTATGTTTGGTCTTTATGTTATTTATAGAAAATGTTCTTTTAAAGCAGATTCTGGTATGTAGTCTTCTGTTAATAAGTTCAATTACATCATTAATAATTGTGCTTACAAAGCAAATAGCAGACACAAGAATAGACGAAGGCTAAGAAATCTGAATACTTAAAGGATGACCTGAACCTGATGAGGAATACTATCGTTTAAGATCACAAAATGTGACCCTAAAGAGAGGCCAGTGCGAAGCTTGCATATCTTTGTTTTGTCCTTACTTGTCCACTTTAGTACGGTAAAAGAAATATTCCCCACTCCGGTTTTTTCGGAGTGGAGGATGTTATTTTGCAAGATTGAAGTATTACGAGATAAGTTATAGATCATCCATGATGAGCATCAGTTCACAAAAGGGAATTTACCTGATCCCGGTTGAGATATCAGTGGCCCTTTTCCTGTCAGCAAAACTCGGATTGCCGGCAATAATATACCTTATAGCAGTTGTTCCGGCTGCATTGATTTTCTTTCCTCTGGGACTGGCATCCGGCTTGAAGAATTCAGGAAATGCCAGTCAGACTGACAAACTGCTGGCCGTGCTGTCGGGTATTCTGTTTGCATCGGTCATTTGTTTATCGGCCGTTTACCTCTTCAGCGACGGTAACCGCAACCTTAAAACTGTTCTTGAACTCTTCGGCCTTGGTATATTGGGACTTGGAATCTATTTTCATGCAGTAAGAAAAGATACTTATAAATTTGTCCTGCATTATTGTTTCCTGTGCATTATCAGCGTTATTATGGCAGTCTGACTTTTAAGAATTTGAATGGACCGGTTGAATTACCGCAGTCAAAAACAATAATCATTATGAAAAACGTACAGCTCCACAAAACCTTTACAAGGCTGTCGGTTGCCGGAATAATTTTTATTGCGGTTTATGCATCGTCAATTGATTACATATTTACTCATGATCAGTTGAATGCACTCTTTTCGATGTTTTTTCTGGTTCTGGCCCTGAATTATCTCGGAATGACAAGTGAAAATATTCAAAGAGAGAAACGAGTCAGGGTTGTATTTAAAGATGGAATGAATATAGTCTTATACTGTGTTTTATCTGCATGCTATTCGTTTATGCTGATCCATTCGGGCGTTTCTGTAATTAAGACAGCTTTAATTATTATTGTGGCACTCGCATTTTTTAACCTCATATTTATACTGCTGCACAGGACTATATTATTAATCCTCTTTTGGGTAAATCTATACCTTTTTGTGATGATGCGGGTACTTTCAGAAATGCCCGGATTTTCGATTGATCCCCTGTCCAGATTCAATCCCTTTGGAGGAATGATAGTGCACCTGATCATCTAGTGCTGGTCCCACAAATGGATCAGTTTGAGGTTTAACATTTCGGTATCTTGGAGGTATCCATATTCAGCTCCTGTCGGGGCTGATAAGTTGAGTTCGGCGTTTCCAGCCCCCGGACTGACCGGGGGTTATTCAAATTATGCTCTTTCAGAGCTAATCCTCGGGATTATTCCTGACAGATCTAAAAACCGGAATCAGACCTCCAATTACAACAACGGTAACAATGATCTTCCAATAAATTTGTCCGTCCATAATCAGCCAGAACCATACCAGCAGAAATGTACCTGACAACACTGTTATAATAATTCTCGGTTTGTCAGGGAGTCTTTTTTTCAGAGCGGCCCCCGCAACTATAACGGCAATAAAAACTGCCAGCAGCAGTATTTCCATGGCTTGAATCTTTTACAGCGCATTCACAAAAACAAAATTAATAAAACCTCGCAAACACCCTAAACCATGGTCATTTATTATAATATGGAATTCCCGGAGAATGAGAACCGGTCCTCTGCTCCTACAACCCCAAATGCAACAATCCCCCGCCTCTTTCCGTTTAAGGTGATAAAGAGGTTCGCCATGAAACAGCTTATTTGTCTGACATTTGCACTTGTTCTTATAATATCGTGCGAAAAGGAGCCGGCAACAAAAAACAGCCTCCTTGAAGCTGATTTCGACGGGCAGATTCATACTTTCAAAGGGACCGCAAAGAAGATTACCGAATACGTCGGCGGCATCAAAACCGGGTATGATTACAATATCTATAACGTGGACAAACAATCGCTCTTTATCGAGGCTTACGACGATACCTTTAAAAAGATAACCTTTTCATTTCCTGAAACAACAGCCCGCTACATAATGGAACTGCCCCAGGGAGCATCAAAGACTTATGAGGCAGTGTCAGGCTCGTTCAGAGTACTTGAGGAGAACAACGGAATCCTACGGGGCGACTTCAGCTTCAAGGTGAAGAATGTGTCCGACCCCCTCGACTCAATAATGATAACCGACGGCTATTTCCATATCGCGATAATACGCGAGGACCGGGTGTTCCCGTGAAGAATGTATTATAGGCGATAGGCGATAGATGATAGGCGGCAGGTAGATTAATCACCGGAATTTGATTGTTGGTATTTCTTTTTATTTTCGATGGTTTTTCTTGTTGAAACAAAAATGGATGTTAATTCATCTGCTTCTTTGAGGAGCCTCTTTGTTTCGCTTTGATTTTTTAACGGCAGTAGATTCTTGTCAATTATCATTTCCAGCCACATCGCGCTTTCATCAGCTTCTTCAAGAGAGATGCTTATTTTTGCGATGAAAGAAGCTGTGCTCTGTGCCAGACGGGAAGCTCTGTAATTAGCTCCCACAGAAGTTGAACTCCTTATCAGTTGACTTCTCACATGGTGTTTAAGATAATCACCTTCAAGATAATTACACAGATCAATACAATCATACCCAAATTGCTTTGTCCTTCTTAGCATTTCCTTATTATCCATAACAGCGAGATTAAAATTAGCGCCTATCATCTATCATCTATCATCTATCATCTATCATCTATCTTGCATACCTTCCGCTCTGCTTTGTAAACATATCGTAATATATTCCCTTCAGCTCCATCAGCTCATTGTGTGTTCCGGTCTCTGCCACCGACCCCTTATCAAGCACTATAATACGGTCGGCGAGGCTTACGCTGGTGAAACGATGACTTATAAGTATTGAGGTCCGGTCCTTCACTATCTCCCTGAAGCGGCTGAAAATATCATATTCCGTCTGCGCGTCGAGGGCACTAGAGGGCTCGTCGAGTATCAGCAGGGGAGCATCCCTGAAGAGTGCCCGTGCAAGGGCTATTCTCTGCCACTCACCCCAGCTAAGCTCACGGCTGTCGTCGAAAAGAGTTCCAATCACTGTATCGTAGCCTTTCGGAAGGCTGTTTATAAGATGATGAACTCCCGTCATTTCGGCACTCTGTCTTAACCTTTCTTCGGGATCTTTCTCATCGAGGTTGCCCATCCGTATGTTCTCCCCGGCCTTCATGTTGTATAGCATGAAGTCCTGGAAGACGACCGAGAAATGTTTCCTGTAAAGATCGGGATCGATATTGCGGATATCGGTTCCGTCGTACCTGATAACGCCTGAATCGGGATCATATAGCCTCGCCAGCAGCTTTACGAGTGTGCTTTTACCGGCGCCGTTGGGTCCGGCAAGAGCTATTATCTCACCCCGGCGGATCTCGAAGGATACCCCTTTTATTGCCGGTATCGCATTGCCGGGATAGGAGAAGGTGAGGTTTTCAACAACAATGCTGTCGCGGAGCGGTGACGGGATGACCACCGGGGGCTCGGCTTTCAGGCTCTCCTTAAGGTTGAGGAAATCGTAGGCATCGGCTATGAAGAGAGAATCCTCATAGAGCCCCGCAGCCGAGTTGAAGAGATCCTTAATGTATATCATCCCCTGCCTGAAGGCAAGCAGGAACATTGCCATCTGTCCCAGTGTCAGTTTGTTGCCGATAGTCTGACGGGCAATATAGAATATAATGACGAAAATGACCAGGGCTTTCACGATATCGGATACCAGCTCGATCATAGTCCTTTTCCTTATGATATTGACCTCTTCCTCCTTCTGCTTCAGAAACGATTTTCTGAAGAGTGAGATGAAGTAGTCTCCCAGTCCGAAAAGCCTCACCTCGCGCGAGGGCCTGTCGCCGGTAAGGAGCCAGTTGAAATAGCCTGATTTCCTGGCCTCGGGCGTCTGCTCTTTCTGGAAGTCGTAGAGGATACCGGCATAGTGAAAGCGGAGCCAAATTCCGGGGATATTGACAACTACAAGCGCCAGGGCGGCTGTCCAGTGAAGTGTCAGGAGAAGTCCGGCCATCAGAACGAGCGAAAGAAGACCCTTCAGCATATATATAAGGTTGCTTACAATGCTGTTTGGTCTCCACGGGGCCTCACGGGCTGCCCGGGCCAGCGTATCGTAGAAGCCGGGTTGCTCGAAATTTATCAGATCGAGCCTTGCCGCCCTGGCGTGAAGAAGGCCATACATATGTATCTCGAGGGCGAGCGACTGTTTCTTCCATACAAAATTGCCAAGATCGGCAGTGGCTTCATCCAGGAAATAAACCGCAACAACCGCCACGATTTTCCAGATGAGGACTTCCGGTATGGAGCCGGGACCAGCTGATACCGCGGAGGTAATATCGTCGATCACAACCTTTATCAGAACGACAAACGCCAGCGGCAGAAAGCTCCGGAGGGCAGAGAGGATAATATTCACCGTTGCCCAGCCCGGCGAGCTTGCCCATACCAGCCTTACCGATTCCCTGAAGAGAGACAGCCCATGGGCTGTTGTGGCATTTTTCATTGACGTGGTACCGTTAAATTCTGTTAAATCAGAGACAGCCCATGGGCTGTCTCTACATTTGTTTGTTGGTTATCCTTCTGGTTTTGTGGATGAACCATATTATTGCCCGGTTGATCCTGTAGCTCATGCTGCAGGGTCTACCGCTCTTTATCTTCTTTTCCTTTCCCCGGTATTCTATCTTCACAACCCTCCCGGCTATATCTTCCGGCTTTACAGGAGGATCGGGGTACAGGTTGCTGTCGCCGCGCGTAATACAGAGCATCTCTCCTGACTCCCCCGATATCCTCACCAGCCTGTGAACCACCATACCCGACTCGCTGCCCCAGGCTGCAATCTCTCCCACAACAGGCCCGGTACCTGCGGGATAGGGCTCTATAGTGATCACCGATCCCGGCCTGATTGCCGGATACATGCTGTACCCGTCGGCTCTCAGCCTTATGACCCTTCCTTCTGAAAGGAGGCTGAAGCTTACCTCCCTGAGCCTGGTCCTGGCACGATCATTCATTTTCCAGGATATATTCGATGATTCTCCTGTCGGGCCTGAAGGAGAGCTTTAATACAGGAACGGCGGAACACATTATTGCGACAGCTCCCATCAAACGGGCGATAATCTCCTTATCCCAGTTCTGCTGGATACAGTTGGCCATTACCTGGCTTACCGCGGCTGCACCGGTGAGTCTCGATTGCCTGTTTTCCGCGCCATGGCTGATTAAATAGATACTGCTCAGCTGGGATTCCCTTGGTTCGTCGTCGACATAAACGGGAATGTTATACATTATGTATCCCGTTCCTCTATTTCTTATTATAATACGGTCGTCATTTATAACCAGTGCTCCCGTTTTGTACCATAGCTTTGCCATGGTTGTTTTCCCCTTTCCCGACACCCCGCTGAACAGATATCCTCTCCCGGCATTGTGTATGCCCGATGCGTGGATCATTATATCGCCGAACATTATAGTCAAATAATAGAGAATTAATGCATCAAGTGGATATTCCATAGGATCAGCAGTGTCAGCATTGCCGGAAAGCCAGAGATCCCAGCTCCTGTGAACAAGTGAAAAGGAAAGAATGCCTGTTGAATTAGTCGATTTATAAGGGAATATGGTTTTGAGGAAAAGCCGGGAGTGATGCCTGTAAACACTCCAGAATCTTTTGCTGTGCCTGGCGGGCGTGCCCGTTTCATCCTCATAAAGGGGTGCATTGAAAACCCGCCGGGCGCCTTTCGGCAAAACATTGTTCCCGGAATGAACTGTTATGGTAACATCAGGATCGGGTTTTGATGCAAGACTCTTCCTGAACCTGTCCGAAGGAAGCAGTTCAGGACCGTCATCGGCCGACTCGAACCTTATATTGTATCCGGCAATGGCGAGGCTGTAATTTCTCATATCAGAAGAAGGATCTGTGTTTCATCAGGCATGCAGAACCAGGTTATAGTTATTCTTTCAGGATCAGATACTCTTTAAGATTGGTGATGAACGATATTACATCGGCTCTGGCTCTGTTATCATCAACATCGAACTCCTCCATGACTGCCCTGGTGATTTCGCTGATGTTCCTGCTTCCGTCTATGAGCTCCCAGATAAAGGCACCACTCTCGTTGAGGACATAGAAATTATCCATATCGGCTATGTTGTCAACCACGGGCACAAGAATATATTCACCACCGGTTTTCCGTGTTACAATATGCGGCGAATGTGCCGGTACCGGTTCTGAAGCTGTCATAATATCCCTTTTACTTATCAAATGTATTAAAATTTATGGTTCCTTTTGTTACCTTCGTAAAAACTCTGAAGATGGGAAGAAAACGTAAAGGCAAACAGCGTGAAAAACACGCAGGGTCCGGCAGGAAGCCGGAGAAGAGAGGCCGGCATTCAGACAGGATGAAGGGTGAAAAGGAGGGCAGGGGGTATGTTACCGGCACCGTCGACCTTACAAGGATGGGTTATGGTTTTGTTGTTACTGAGGATCTCGAAGAGGATGTCTTTGTTACGGCGAAGAATCTCAGAACAGCCCTGCACGGCGACAAGGTAAGGGTATGGCTTTATGCAAGGAAGAAAGGATCGAGGCCCGAAGGCGAGGTCGTTGAGATAATCGAGCGCTGGAAAACGACCTTTGTAGGAACCGTGGAGATTATGCCGAATTTTGCCTTCCTGATACCGGATAACAAGAATATGCCTTTTGATCTGTTCATCCCCTCTTCAAAGCTTAACGGGGCAAAGCAGGGACAGAAAGCGGTGGCAAGGGTAACCGACTGGGACCCGAAATCGAAGAATCCGGTCGCAGAGATAATCAATGTGCTGGGTGACCCGGGACTCCATGAGACGGAGATGCATGCAATACTTGCCGAGTTCGAGCTGCCCTATCACTTCTCTGAGGATGTGGAAAAGGATGCGGAGAAGATACCTGCAACGATCACTGAAGAAGAAATAAGTTCGCGAAGAGATTTCAGGAATGTGCCTACCCTCACAATTGACCCGGCAGACGCAAAGGATTTTGATGATGCCCTCTCGGTGAGAAAATCCGATGACGGAAACTGGGAGATAGGGGTGCATATTGCTGATGTGACTCATTACGTGAGGAAAGGATCGCTTGTTGAGGAAGAGGCAAGGCAGAGAGCCACTTCCGTTTACCTGGTCGACCGGGTGGTTCCGATGCTGCCCGAACGCCTTTCGAACCATATCTGTTCACTGAACCCAGGGGAGGACAAGCTGACCTACTCTGCTGTTTTTGAGATGGATGATGAGGCCAGGGTGCTTTCACAGTGGTTCGGAAGGACCGTTATCAAATCAGACAGAAGATTTTCGTATGGTGAAGCCCAGAAGATAATTGACACTGAGAAGGGGGATATGAAGAAGGAGCTTCTCACGCTTGACCGGCTGGCCCGGATACTGAGGAAGAGGAGGTTTGAGTCCGGGGCTTTTTCGTTCGAAAAGACCGAAATTGAGTTTGATCTTGACGAGAAGGGGAAGCCCGTGGGAATAAGGTTCCGCGAAATGGGGACCTCAAACCAGCTGGTTGAGGAGTTCATGCTTCTTGCCAACAGGAGGGTTGCAGAGTTTATCGGAAAGGAGAGAAGGGGAAAGACATTCGTTTACAGGGTGCACGACAAGCCCGATCCTGAGAAGATCAGCAACTTCAGCCATTTCATTAAGCGATTCGGCCATAAGCTGCCGGTCGACGGAAAATCATCACTGCCCAAAGCTATGAACAGGCTGATGAAGGATATCGCCGGAAGGAAGGAACAGAACCTTATAGAGACTCTTGCATTGAGGTCGATGGCCAAGGCGGTCTACTCGACTAACAATATAGGCCATTACGGACTGGCATTCAGGCACTATACGCACTTCACATCGCCGATAAGGAGGTATCCCGACATGATGGTACACAGGCTTCTTACGGCCTACCTGTCGAATGAAAACCCTGGAAAGGCTGAGAAGCTGGAGAAGCTGTGCGAACACTCCTCGAAGATGGAACGCCTTTCGATGGAGGCCGAGAGGGCTTCAGTCAAGTACAAGCAGGTTGAGTATATGATGGACAAGACCGGGAAGAAGTTTGAAGGGATCATCTCAGGGGTTACGGAATGGGGCATCTATGTTGAGATAATTGAAAACCAGTGCGAAGGGATGATCCACATAAGGGAGCTCGATGATGATTTCTACGAGTACGACGAGGATAACTACTGCATCAGGGGCCGTTCGACCGGAAAGGTGTATACCCTCGGCGACAGGGTAATGGTAAGGGTTGTAAAGGCCGACCTGGAGAAGAAGCAGCTTGATTACAGGTTCGCCTGATCGCGTTCAATAACTTTCAGCAGTTCATCCACAGCCTTCTCCTCAGGCACATTCTTAAGCACGGGTGCCATACCGCGGTATATATGGACTTTTCCTTCCGATGCACCCACGTATCCGTAATCGGAACCTGCCATCTCGCCCGGACCGTTGACTATACATCCCATCACGGCGATCCTGAGGCCCGAAAGGTGTGCGGTAGCCGCCTTAACCTTCCTGACGCTCTCCTGGAGGTTGAATTTTGTCCTGGCGCATGTGGGGCATGAGATGTAACGGTTCCGTGTGATCCTTGCCTCTGTGACCTGCAGCACTGAAAAAGCCGTCTCGCCAAGTCTTCTGCCTTTTATCCTGCCCTTGTTGGTGATGCACAGTCCATCGGCCTGCCTCAGGATGAAATACCTTCCAAGCAGTGTGGCAGCCCTTATTGAAAGCTTCTCATCGTCATCCTCGTCAAAGAGAGGGTTAAGGATGAATGGCTGGTCATTCTCCGGGGGAGAGGGAGGAGGAGAGTAAGCATCAAATGAATACATTATACCGGTGAAGGGTTTTCCGTCCTCACCGATAAACCTTCCGTTATCCGGGGTTATCACGACAGGCCTGTACGCGGTATCCCTCTGCCTGAAGCTCATAAAGGGAGCCACGGTGGCTGGTCTGCCGGCTTCACCGGCAACCGACCTGAGGATCTCCCGGGCCACAGGTACTTCATTCTCAGGATCTTCAGACAGGGAGACGCGGATGGTGTCGCCTGTACCCTCTGCCAGCAGGGCTCCTATACCCGCCGCCGACCTCATTCTTCCGTCCTCTCCTTCGCCGGCTTCGGTCACCCCCAGGTGAAGGGGATAGGAGTATCCCTTTTCATTCATTGCTGAGACAAGTTGACGTGTGGCCTCCACCATAACCACCGTGTCGGACGATTTCATTGAGAGCACAAGGTTGTTGAAATTTTCGGACCGGAACAGCTCGATATATTCGAGTGCCGAGACAACCATTCCGTGCGATGTATTGCCATGGCGTGTCATTATCCTGTCAGACAGGGATCCGTGGTTTATTCCGATCCGGACTGCGGTCCCGTTCTCGCGGCATATCCCGATAAGCGGAAGGAGCCTGGTGTGGATCCGTTCGAGCTCTTCGCTGTATTCCTTTTCGCTTAGTTCGACCTTTTCAAAAAGCGCCCTTCGGTCAGCATAGTTACCCGGATTTATCCTGATTTTCTCCACAATCCGTGCAGCTGTTTCCGCTGCTGCCTGATTGAAGTGTATATCGGCTATCAGCGGTGTTTCAAATCCTGCCCTCCGGAGCTCTTTCCTGATGGCGGCCAGGTTTTCGGCCTCACGTCGTCCCGGTGCGGAAAGCCTCACGAAATCAGCCCCAGCCTCTATTATCCTTATGCATTGAGCTACAGAGGCTTTCGTGTCGAGCGTGTCGGTGTTGGTCATCGACTGGATACGCACGGGGTGACTGCCTCCGAGTGGGACGGAGCCGATCAGGAGAGGGGTGGATATGTAACGTGTAGTGTGCATTTTAAAGGCGATAGGCGATAGACGATAGACGATAGACGATGTTCAACAGGCGATTGCTGATGCTTTAATCAGATCCGCGTTCCCATACTGCACCGGTTTTGGTATCTCTTATGGTTATACCTATCTTACCCAGCTCATCACGAATCCTGTCAGATGTGCTCCAGTCCCTGTTTTCCCTGGCCGACTGTCTAAGTCCGATTATTATCTTCATAAGGTCTGACGAAAGCTTTTCATCATCATCGGAGTTTGCTTCTTCCTTCAGTCCGAGTATGTCGAAGACAAACTTTCCGTAAAGGTCCTGAAGACTCCTCAGATCCTGTTCATTAAGTTTTTCACTCCCGTCGTTCACCGAGTTGATCGATTTGACACCGTCGAACAGGTGCGACAGAAGGAGCGGTGTATTGAGATCGTCGCTGATGGCATCATAGCATTTCTGTTTCAGTGAATCAACATCGAGAGAGGAGCTTTCCGAATATTTAAGTTTTCTGAGGGTCTCAATTGCTTTCATCAGCCGCCTGAGCCCTTTCCCTGCGGATATAAGCGCCTCGTTCGAGAAGTCGGCCACGCTCCGGTAGTGCGACTGCAGCATGAAGAATCTGACCGTCATCGGGCTGTAAGCCTGTTCGAGAAGAGGATGAGTCCCTGTGAACAGCTGGTCGAGAGTAATGAAGTTGCCGAGCGAGCGTGCCATCTTCTGTCCGCTGATGGTTATCATGTTATTATGCATCCAGTATTTTACCGATTCTTTACCCAGGGCGGCAGCCGACTGGGCAATCTCGCAATCGTGGTGCGGGAAGCGCAGGTCCATGCCTCCGCCGTGGATATCGAACTCCTCGCCGAGGTATTTGACACTCATTGCGGAGCATTCGAGGTGCCAGCCGGGAAACCCTTCGCTCCATGGCGAAGGCCATCGCATCAGATGCTCCGGCGATGCTTTCTTCCACAGGGCAAAGTCGTATATGCTCCTCTTCTCGTCCTGCCCCTCCAGGTCGCGCACCCCTGACCTTAGTTCTTCCAGTACCCTTCCCGAGAGCTTGCCGTACCTGTGCTTTTCGTTGTATTTCGGGACGTCGAAATAGACTGACCCGTTGACTTCATAGGCCATTCCCTCGCTGATGATCTTCTTGATAAACTCCTGCTGTTCAATGATATGTCCTGATGCCCGGGGCTCTATCGACGGAGGAAGGACATTGAGCTGATCCATGTTGCGGTGGAAGACGTTCATATATTTCTGAACCACCTCCATCGGTTCGAGGTGCTCCAGCCGCGCCTTCTTCTGGATCTTGTCCTCGCCCTCGTCGGCATCATTCTCGAGGTGCCCCACGTCGGTGATATTCCGCACATACCGGACCCTGTAACCCAGGTGCATCAGGTAACGGTAGAGAACATCGAAGGTCACCGCAGGGCGGGCATGTCCCAGGTGTGGATCGCTGTAAACCGTCGGTCCGCATACGTACAATCCGGCAAAGGGCGGGTGAAGGGGCTGAAAAAGCTCAATCTCGCGTGTAAGGCTGTTGTAGATATGGAATTTGTCCTGCATCGGAATCTGTATATATGGCAAAAGTAAGGAAAAAATGACACTGTTTGATTTTAGGGAAATCATTCATACATTTGCACTGAAGGACGACCTTACAATCATTTGAGAGGTTTGATCTTACAGAGCAATGAACCCAAATTATTCCGCAACCGGCACATCAGAAAGGACGCTCATGCCTATGGGCATGTGAAGCGTTTGGAGATGATCAATTATCCGGATACCTTTGCGGACAATCTCAGAAACAGATTTTCATGGCAGTAATTACTGCAGGAATTATTGTTGCATTCTCAGGGATTAAAACAAAAGAACAAACAAGACATGAAAACCACACCAGAAGATATAGCCCGGCAGCGGATACTTGTCCTCGACGGTGCAATGGGAACCATGATCCAGCGGCACAGGCTTGCTGAGGAGGAGTACCGGGGCGACCGTTTCCGGGACCATCCCATACCGCTAAAGGGCAATAACGACATCCTGTCGGTTACACGGCCGGATATCGTAAAGGGCATTCACAGGGAGTATCTTGAGGCGGGAGCCGATATTATCACAACAAACAGCTTCAACGCCAACAGGATATCGATGGCCGATTACCGGATGGAAGAGATGGTTTACGAGATCAACCTGCAGTCGGCCCGCATTGCCGCTGAGGCTGCAAGGGAGTTTGAGGAATCCGGTTTGCCCGGACCAAAGTTTGTCGCAGGAACGCTTGGCCCCACCAACCGCACCGCGTCGATGTCGCCCGATGTTAACGATCCGGGCGCGAGGTCGGTGACCTTTGACGATCTTGTATCGGCCTATCATGAACAGGCACGCGGACTCGTCGACGGAGGGGTTGATATCCTGATGGTTGAAACGGTGTTTGATGTGCTTAACTGCAAGGCCGCACTCTTCGCCATTGCTACTCTCTTCGAGGAGACAGGAAAAGCTCTCCCCGTGATGGTTTCGGGAACAATTACCGATGCGAGCGGCAGGACCCTTACCGGGCAGACGCTTGAGGCATTCCTCATATCAGTCTCCCATTTCCCGCTTTTCAGTGTCGGTCTGAACTGCGCACTGGGGGCTGAACAGCTGAGGCCGTTTGCCGAGGAGCTCTCGGCAAAAGCCCCCTTCCTTGTCTCCGTGCACCCCAATGCCGGACTCCCCAATCAGCTTGGTGAGTATGACCAGTCGCCGGAGTACATGGCCGAAGTGGCTGAGGATTTTATGAGGGAAGGATGGGTGAACATCATAGGGGGATGCTGCGGTACCACACCGGCTCATATAAAGAAAATAGCAGAATCAGCCGCGAAATATACCGCTAGGAGAACGCCGGAGATCAAGCGCTGCACAAGACTGAGCGGGCTTGAACCACTCACGATAACCCCCGAGACCAACTTCGTGAATATCGGTGAAAGGACCAATGTGTCGGGATCGCTGAAGTTTGCCCGCCTGATAAGGGAGGAGAAGTATGATGAGGCATTATCCATTGCCAGGAACCAGGTTGAGGGGGGCGCCCAGGTGATCGATATCTGCATGGATGAAGCAATGCTCGACTCAGAAAAGGCGATGGTCAGGTTTGTGAACCTGGTAATGTCGGAACCCGATATTGCCCGGCTGCCCCTGATGATCGACTCATCCAGGTGGAATGTAATCGACTCGGCGCTCAAATGCATACAGGGTAAATCGGTGGTGAACTCCATAAGCCTTAAGGAAGGAGAGAAGATCTTTATTGACCATGCCCGTAAAATAAGAAAATATGGTGCGGCTGCTGTCGTGATGCTTTTCGATGAGGAGGGTCAGGCCGACACCTTTGAGAAAAAGATAAAAGTTGCGGAGAGATCCTACAGGCTTCTGACGGAAAAAGCAGGATTTCCCCCGGAGGATATAATATTCGATCCCAATGTGCTGGCTGTTGCGACCGGCATTGAGGAACATAACAATTACGCCGTCAGCTTTATACAGGCTGTTGAATGGATAAAAAAGAACCTGCCCCTGGCAAAGGTGAGCGGGGGAATCAGCAACCTCTCATTCTCCTTCAGGGGCATCGACAGGGTGAGGGAGGCGATGCACTCGGTCTTTCTCTACCACGCAATAAAGGCCGGCCTCGACATGGCAATAGTCAATCCGGGTATGCTGCAGGTCTACAGCGAGATAGAGCAGGAACTTCTTGAGCTGACCTCGGATGTTATTCTCAACAGGAGGAAGGATGCCACTGAGAGGCTTACCAGGTATGCCGAGAACATCAGGAATGAGGGGAAGAAAGAGGAGAAGGCTGATGAATGGCGCTCCATGCCTGTTACGGAGAGGATCAGGCACTCGCTGGTGAGGGGGCTCGATGCCCATATCGCAGAGGATGTGGAGGAGGCCCGCCATCTTTACAGCCGTGCCATTGAGCTTATCGAGGGTCCGCTTATGGAAGGGATGAATGAGGTTGGCGACCTGTTCGGCAGCGGCAAGATGTTCCTTCCCCAGGTGGTCAAGAGTGCCAGGGTGATGAAGAAGGCAGTGGCCGTCCTGGCTCCCTACATAGAGCAGGAGAGCAGGGGAGAAGGCAGGCAGAGTGCAGGGAAGATAATCCTGGCGACGGTAAAGGGCGATGTTCACGACATCGGCAAGAATATCGTCGGGGTGGTCCTCTCGTGCAACAATTATGATATTGTCGACCTTGGCGTGATGGTGCCCGCCGACCGGATAATCGATACGGCTATCGGGAACGGGGCCGATGCCATAGGATTGAGCGGTCTCATAACACCCTCGCTGGAGGAGATGGTACATGTGGCAGCCGAGATGGAGAGGCGGCAGGTGAAGATACCCCTTCTCGTGGGAGGAGCAACAACATCGGAAGTTCATGCTGCGGTTAAGATAGCGCCGGCATACTCGCGGACGGTCATTCACGTGCGCGACGCCTCGAGGGCTGCCGGAACACTCTCTTCGCTGATGCAGTCCGGCAGTGACGCGTTTTCATCGGAGGTGAAAAAGAAATATGAACGGATACGCGACGAGCATCTTGCCCGCCAGGCCGGCAGGGAGCTGCTGCCTATCGGACAGGCAAGAGCAAACAGGCTTGTTACGGACTGGAGTGCCGCTGTGCCTCACCCGCCGGATAAGCCGGGTCTTCATCTTATTGAGGAGTTCGGTTATGATGAGCTTTACAGGTATATTGACTGGACATTCTTCTTTTATGCCTGGAAACTGAATGGCAAATACCCGGCAATCTTCGATGACCCGGTAAAGGGTGCAGAAGCAGTAAAGCTTTACAACGACGCGCTGGAATATCTTGAGGTTATAAAAAGAAAAAGAATAGTCAGGGCCAACGGAGTTTTCGGATTGTACCCTGCAGTGTCGGAAGGTGATGATGTGAAGGTATTGTCAGAAGAGGACGGCACAGAAGTGAAGGCAAATTTCAGGTTCCTGAGGAACCAGGAGGTAAAGGAGAAGGGCGTACCCAATCTTTGCCTTTCGGATTTTACATCACCTGAAACGGCGGGAGTGAAGGATTATATCGGTGCATTTGTCGTTACCGCCCCGCTTGATAATGTCGCGCTGGCGGAATACCGCGACGATGATTATGCCGTGATTATGATAAGGATGCTGAGCGACCGCCTGGCAGAGGCGGCGGCTGAGTTGCTGCATGAGAAGATAAGAAAGGATTACTGGGGATATGATCCCGGGGAGAATCTATCCCCGGAAGAGCTCTTCAGGCTTCGCTACAGGGGGATCAGGCCGGCCCCGGGTTATCCTGCCTGTCCGGATCATACGGAAAAACGTGTTATCTTTGACCTCCTCGATGCCGAAAGGCTGATCGGGGCGGGACTGACGGAAAATTACGCGATGGTACCGCCTGCATCGGTTTGCGGTTATATCTTTGCGCATCCCGCATCGGCATACTTCAATATCGGAAAGATTGGCAGGGACCAGCTGGCCGGTTATGCAGCGAGGAAAGGAATGAGTGTTGATGAGGCGGCAAAATGGCTTGCCCCCAATTTATGACCAAAATATTGTATGAGTGTTATTGATAAGATTAAGACTGCAAAAGGACCCCTTTTTACGTTTGAACTGCTTCCTCCGCTGAAAGGGCACAGCATCGAGAGGGTTTATTCGGCCATCGACAGGCTGATAGAATTCAGCCCGGCATATATCAACTTCACATCTCACAGGAATGAGACCATTTACGTCGAGCGTCCCGACGGACTCCTTGAAAAGAAGGTTGTAAGGAAGCGTCCGGGAACGATAGCGCTGGCTGCAGCGGTAAGGTATAAATATAATATACCGGTTGTGCCCCATGTCCTTTGCGGAGGCTTTACAATGGAAGAGACGGAGAATGTCCTTATAGAGATGAACTTTCTCGGTATAGACGATGTGCTTGCCCTGAGGGGCGATCCCCAGAAGGGATTCAGGACATTCATTCCCGAGAAGAATGGTCATACCCACACCTACCAGCTGATACAGCAGATTGTGAACATGAATAACGGCAGGTACCTGGAGGATTCGCTTATCGGAACCTCGCCCACCAGGTTCTGCATAGGCGTGGCAGGCTATCCCGAGAAGCATTTTGAGGCTCCTAACCGTCAGACCGACATGGAAAACCTTAAATTAAAGGTTGATACAGGCGCAAGTTACATCGTAACGCAAATGTTTTTCAATAACTCGAGGTTCTTCAGGTTCAGGGACGAATGCCGGAAGATGGGTATCGATGTGCCCATCATAGCCGGGCTGAAGCCAATTTCCGCTCTTAACGACATAAACCTTCTTCCGCAGACCTTTCATATCGAGGTGCCGAATGAGCTGGTGAAGGAGCTTAAGAAATGCAAGACTGATGAGGATGCCAGGGAGGCCGGTATCGAATGGGCAACAATGCAGTCGAAGGAGCTTATCAGGGAAGGCGTTCCCGGCATACACTACTACACCCTGGGCCGTTCCGACAACATCGCCAGGATCGTCAAAGCATCATTTTAAGCCCCCTTCAGGGGGTTTGGGGGTGTTTTCAAGCCCCCTTCAGGGGGTTTGGGGCTCGTTACCCCAGGGGTTTGGGGGCGGTTAAATTCCGAACGCCTCTTTTATCCTCTCCACACAGTCAAGCTTTTCCCAGGGGAAGAATTCCACTTTCTTGGTCCAGGCTTTCTTGCCGTTATTGTTCAGTATCTTCGGCTTGCTTCCGGGCACTTCATAATAGACCTCAACGTCAGCCACATAGGGATCCCTCCCGAAGTGTCCGTAAGATGCAGTTGGCAGGAAAAGAGGATTCTTGAGCCCGAACCTTTCGATTATGGCATAGGGCCTCAGGTCAAATATCTTTTCGATCTTTTGGGCGATCTCACCGTCACTCAATACCTTGCCGTTTTTGCCGGTCACCCTGGCTGTTCCGAAGGTATTGATATACAACCCCACTGGTCTTGCCACTCCGATGGCGTAGGCGACCTGGATCAGCGCCTGGTCGCAGACACCTGCAGCCACAAGGTTTTTCGCAATGTGGCGGGCTGCATAGGCCGCTGACCTGTCGACCTTCGACGAGTCCTTGCCAGAAAAGGCCCCGCCGCCATGGGCGCCATGACCGCCATATGTGTCAACAATGATCTTTCGTCCGGTGAGCCCCGTGTCGCCATGGGGACCACCAATCACAAACTTGCCGGTCGGGTTTACAAGAAGCTTCATGTCGTCGGTGAACAGTTTCCGGATCCTTGCCGGAAGTCGCCTCTTAAGCCTCGGTAACAGTATGTTTCTCAGATCCCCGGTGATCTTCTCCTGCATCTCCCTTTCGGCCTTCTTTACAGCTTTCTCAGAACCGTTCGACGGCAGGATGAACTCATCATGCTGGGTGCTCACCACAATGGTGTCAATCCTCACCGGCTTGTTACTGTCGTCATATTCAACGGTGACCTGCGATTTGCTATCGGGCCTCAGGTATCTCATCTGTTTCCCGCCGCGCCTTATGGCGGCCAGCTCCTGCAGGATGCTGTGGGCCAGCTCAATGCTGAGAGGCATGTAGTTATCCATTTCGCGGCAGGCATAACCGAACATCATGCCCTGGTCGCCCGCTCCCTGCTCCTCGGGTTTTTCCCTTACCACGCCCTGGCGTATGTCGGCCGACTGCTCATGAATGGTTGATATGACGCCGCATGAGTCGCAGTCGAAACGGTACTCCGCCCTGGTATACCCGATCTCCCTTATAACCCTTCGGGCCGTCTCCTGAACATCAACCCAGCCTTCGGTGCGGACTTCGCCGCCGCATATCACAAGGCCGGTGGTGACGAATGTTTCGCAGGCTACCTTCGATTCAGGATCCCAGCGAAGAAACTCATCAAGAAGCGCGTCTGATATCTGATCTGCAACCTTGTCGGGATGACCTTCGGAAACAGATTCGGAAGTGAACATATATCCCATATTACAACGATTTGTGGTTAAACAAAGGATGGGAAGCTGGCTGACTGATAAAAACGGGAATTTACTGTTTTAG
>CAYRQY010000004.1:22013-32816 GCA_964426435.1 uncultured Rikenellaceae bacterium
TGTGGTTGCAATCAGAACAAATCTTTCCACCAGAATTAATGATGCAAAAGAAGCAAAAAAAATCAATAAAACAAAAGATTTATGAGCTTGTGAGATGTCTGAACACCTCTTCGAGGTTACTTTCCTTTCGTTGCAGGGAGAGGACCGTAAGATTATTGTTCACCGCGAAAGAGAATATCAAGGGACGTATATCATCTTCAGCATCGGTCTCGATAATCCAGCTGTTGCCTTTCAGCTCCCTTGCAGCCGTTACGCCCGGTATTGCCGCCAGCAACCTGTTGTCAACAGCCCTGTCGAATTCGACCTGCACTGTCTGTCCGGGCCTACGCATCTTCGAGTAGATTGTCTCCTTATCCTCGTCGGCCACGATAACACCCCTGTCGATTATTATAACCCTGTCGCAGATCGCCTCCACCTCCTGCATGATGTGTGTGGACAGGATGATTGTCTTTTCCCTGCCTGTTTCCCTGATGAGGTTCCGTATCTCAACTATCTGGTTCGGATCGAGACCTGTCGTGGCCTCGTCGAGGATGAGCACGGCGGGATCGTGGATAAGAGCCTGGGCCAGTCCCACGCGCTGCCGGTATCCCTTCGAGAGCGATCCTATCTTTTTATTCTGTTCGGGTGCCAGGCCGGTAACGCCGATAATCCTGTCTACAGCCTCTTTCCGCGGGAGCTCCGTTTTATAGAACGATGCGACAAAGCCGAGGTATTCCCTGACGTACATCTCGGGGTACAGGGGGTTGTTCTCGGGAAGATAACCGATAGCTCTCCTTATGCCGGTGCCTGATGTGCCTGCATCCATTCCGTTCACAAGCACTCTCCCCGAAGATGCCGGAAGAAATCCTGTAATGATCTTCATCATCGTTGACTTGCCGGCTCCGTTGGGACCTATGAAACCGGCAATCTTGCCTGTTTCGACTACGAAAGAGACATTGCCCAGGGCCTTCTGCTCCCCGTAATACTTCGTTACCTCCTGTACAACAATTGACATCCCGCGGTTATTTAATTCTTGCCGGCGGTTTCAAAGATAGATCATTGGCATATTATCTGCAAACATCCTCCGGCCGGTGGCATGGTATTAAAAATATTGTATTTTTATGTGCTACCATTAATACTTATATTATGAGCTCCTATAACCGTCGTGATTTTCTGAAAACATCGCTGATGGGCGGAATTGCGCTGGCATACACCAATCCGTTGAATGCCATGAACCCCGTAACATCTCTGTCAGCGGCACCCTCGAGGGTCGCTCTGACATACGGAGGTAACCGGGCAGATATTGCTTTTCGTTCCCTGCATTTTTTCTCGAAGGAGATAAGAGAGGCGATAGGAAACAAGCTGGTTGTGCTCAAACCAAACAATGTATCGACAACCATTCAGCTGGCTTCAACACACGCAGAGACACTGGAAGGGGTCCTTGAATTCCTCAGGTCAATTAAAAAGCTTAAGAATACTGTGATAGCAGAGTCGGCAGCCTCAGGGGCAACATTAGACGGCTACAGCAATTTCGGTTATATGAGTGTAGCTGAAAAGTACGGTGTGAGACTTATTGACCTCGACCTGCAGAAGATTGAGATAGTCCACGTGTTTGATGAGAAGGATTTCAGGCCTCACCCCGTAAGGATGTCGTCCATGCTGCTTGACAGTAACTCATATGTTGTTTCTGTTGCGAGGATGAAGACCCACGACAGGGTTGTTGCCACCCTCTCGCTGAAGAATATTGTTGTTGGTGCCCCGGTCAAGGACCCGGGATTTGCATTCGGGTCGGCCCGCAAACCGGGTACAGTGAATGACAAGTCCATTGTGCACGGCAGCGGATTCAGGGCCATTAACTATAACCTTTACGTGCTGGCCAGGCAGCTGCATCCGCACCTTGCGGTGATAGACGCATTCGATGGGATGGAGGGCAACGGCCCCAATAACGGCACCCCCGTCGACCACAGGATCTGCATTGCAAGCACCGACTGGCTCGCAGCCGACAGGGTGGGCATCGAGCTGATGGGAATTGATTTTGCCTTGGTAGGGTACCTCAATTATTGCGCCCAGACCAATATGGGAACGGCCGACCTTGGAAAAATCGAGATCCTCGGCGAGCCGCTTGCCCGTCATATCAGAACTTACCAGCTGAGTAAGAATATAGATTCCCAGCTTGTCTGGATGAATCCGCCGGCAACCTGATCAGACACCTGAAAACATCATATCATGGAGAACCAGCTCCAGATCATAATCGTTATGATCGTCTACCTGTCGGTCCTCATCTCCTGGGGAATTTACCAGGGGAGAAAAGTGAAATCCGGAAGCGACTATTCAATTGCGGGCAGGAGACTGCCCGGCTGGGTGGCTGCCCTCTCGGAAAGGGCAACGGGAGAATCGTCGTGGGCCCTGCTTGGACTGCCCGGAGCAGCTTACGCCATGGGGCTGACAGAGCTATGGACCGCGCTGGGCTGCGTGGCAGGGATCATTACAGCCTGGGTCCTGCTGGCGTGGCGGCTGCGGGATGAAGCAGAAAAATACAATGTAACGACCTTCACGGAATATATTTCCGCAAAGCACGGAGAGACGGGGAGGGTGCTGAGACTCGTAAGCAGTTTCGCGATAGTGTTCTTTTTCTTCTTCTATGTCGGCGCACAATTCCTTGGAGGTGGAAAAACCCTTCATACCCTCTTCGGGCTTAATCCGGGAACCGGGGTCCTGATTACGGCCGCAGTTATCGTGCCGTACACCATATACGGAGGCTTCAGAAGCGTGGTCTATACAGATGTGATACAGGCCATAGTGATGATAATCACCCTGATAGTAGGACCAATCGTTGGGATAATCTATATACTCAACGAACCCGGGACCTTTGCTTCCAGTATTCCGGAGGCACTTGAAAGGTCAGGTGATGCATATACATCCCTTACAGGCACCGTAAAGGGCTTCGGCGCCGGAGTGATAATTGCAGGGGGATTCAGCTGGTTCTTCGGATATCTCGGGGGCCAGCCCCAGCTGAGCATGCGTTTTATGGCAATAAGCGATTCAAAACAGGCGGGCAAGGGGCGCAATATCGGGATCGCATGGACAATAATAGCCTATACAGGGGCGCTGATGCTGGGATGGATAGGCATTGCGATCTTCGGACCGGCAGGACTGACCGATCCTGAGTACGTGATGCCGAGCGTGATACTTAAACTCTTTCCTCCCGTTATTGCAGCAGTATTGATAACGGGAGCAATCGCGGCGATGATCTCGACTGCCGATTCCCTTCTTATCCTTTCAGCCACGGAACTGTCGGAGAGCCTCCAGAAGGAAAAGGTCAAGTCGCTCAGAAGACACAGGATTACAACTGCGATCCTGGCGGTGATAGCCCTGGGCCTTTCCTATGTGTCGCCGTCAAAACTGATCTTCACTCTTGTCAGCTATGTCTGGGCCGGGATAGGATGCACCTTCTCGGTGGTTATCCTGTTCACCCTCTTCTGGGATAAGTTTCATGGCAGGGCTGCACTGGTTACAATAATCACAGGGCTCTTGTTTACGGTATTATGGAGCAGCGGAGGGTTTGAACAGCACTACAGGGTTACCCCTGCAAAGACAGAATTCCTGGTAAATCAGGGAGTTATCGCCGGGGAAGATAAAGCTGTATTTGAAGGAATGGAGGATGAGAAGTTCACCAGTTCCTCGCGGCTCGAGACAGCCGTCAGGCACAAATCGGGCGACAGATACGACAGCAAGACACTTTCAGTAATATCATCGGCATATTCGGTAAAGGGGATACCGGCGAGGCTGACCACCTTCCTTATCGCCCTGGCCGCCGCAGTTGCTGCAACCTACCTGATACCCTCAGGGAGGAAAAAGGAGGCTCCTACCCGCCAAACATAAACTGGCCCACCTTGGCAAATGAGGCTTTCGGATTTACACAGCATACGGGTATTTTCGAGCTGTTGGCAATTATGTACTGCTCCGAGGCCCCAAGCATATAGTCTGCAACAGTTATATTCTTGGTCGTCATGATAAGGATCAGGTCGGCTTTAATGTTCTGGGCGTAACTGATAGTCTGTTTGGCAAAGCTGCCCTTCGGGAGCTCATGGATCTGATAGGATATATTGTTCTGAGTCAGGTATTTGATTGAAAAATTCAGATTGGTGTTTACCATCCTCAGAAGACTTTTATCAGTAACCTTCTGCTTGAGCACATGCACCTTCGAATCGAAGTACTTTCCCATAAAGATTGCCATGCCCATCTTCTCCTTGCTCTCGACCTTAAAATCGACCGGGAAAACAATATTATGGAATCTCTCCTGATCGAGAGGGGGTTCCTGGACCACAATAAAAGGGATCTTCGATTTAACAATAACCTTGAGCGCCCAGCTTCCGGTGAGCTTCTGCATGCCTTTCATGCCATGGGTGCCCATAACAACCAGGCTGGCAGGGCTGTTGTTTACGAACTCGGCTATTGATGTGAAGATGCTGCCTTTCACCACGGCTGCCGCAACAGGGATGCCATACTTCCTGCTGCTTTCACCTGCCAGGTGATTGAGTGCTGCCTTTTTCTCACCTTCGGTGCGTATATTGACCGAGGGGTCGACTATATGCAGGAGGCAGATGTCGTTTCTTACCATACGGGCTATCTTCGCCGCATGAGCAAGTGCATGTTCGGCCACCGGGGTGAAATCCCAGGGAACGATTACCACTTTGTTTTGTTCTTCCATAGCCAGATCAGTTTTCAGTTTTACTCAAAGTTATTCAGAAATTACCAATTAACAAACTCCTGTTTAAGGCTTCATGCTGCATTATTAATAACTGAAAAGGAGGGAGAAAATTATTTTTCCGGCCAAATAAACTGAAAAAGAACGGCATAAACCACAAAAAGAGTGCCATAATGTAATAAAAAGGGCATTGTCAGGTTATTGAATGATGACCACAGATGCTAAAATTGACCGAATCAACTCTTCCCGCTGACATTTTTATTATTTTTGCAGGAGGATCAAAAAAGTTTTTAAGGGGAATGACAAAAAGGATTAAAATCAAGGAACTGCTGGCCTCTCCCGTTGTTGGGAGCGAGGTCCTGGTAAAGGGATGGGTTCGCACCAGGAGGGGTAATAAGAATGTTGTATTCATTGCACTTAACGACGGATCAGCAATAAATAATATTCAGATAGTTGCAGATGCAGCTTCCTTTGATGAGAACATTCTCAGGGATATAACAACAGGCGCCAGCATAGGGGTAAAGGGTCTGCTGGTCGAGTCGCCCGGGCAGGGTCAGAGTGTAGAGATAAATGCTTCGGAGATAGAGATATACGGCAGGAGCGATCCCAATACATATCCCCTCCAGAAGAAGGGACACTCGATGGAGTTCCTGAGGGAGATAGCTCATCTCCGGTTCAGGACCAACACCTTCGGTGCGGTATTCAGGATAAGGCACAGCATGGCTTTCGCCATACACAAGTATTACAACGACAAGGGTTTTTATTACCTTCATACTCCCATTA
This sequence comes from uncultured Rikenellaceae bacterium, assembly GCA_964426435.1. Lineage (GTDB taxonomy): Bacteria > Bacteroidota > Bacteroidia > Bacteroidales > VadinHA17 > LD21. Next base: position 27,484 of record CAYRQY010000004.1, read on the forward strand.
TTACGGGAAGTGATTGTGAGGGTGCCGGCGAGATGTTTCATGTAACGACTCTCGATCTGAAAAATCCTCCGCTTGATGAACAGGGCTGTATCGATTACAGGAAGGACTTCTTCGGCAAGGAGACCAACCTTACCGTATCGGGCCAGCTCGAGGGTGAGCTCGGGGCACTGGCGCTCGGAGAGATATATACATTCGGCCCCACATTCAGGGCTGAAAACTCCAACACACCGCGCCACCTGGCCGAGTTCTGGATGATTGAGCCGGAGATGGCATTCTACGACCTGAACGATAACATGGATCTGGCTGAAGATTTCGTTAAATACCTCATAAGGTATGCACTCGAAAACTGCAGGGAGGATCTGGAATTCCTCGACAGGAATGTTAACCCCGGACTGCTTGACAGGCTTCATTTTGTCATTGCCCACGAGTTTGTGAGGATAACCTACACGGAAGCTGTTGATATTCTTACCGCTTCAGGGAAGAAATGGGAGTTTCCCGTAGGGTGGGGGCGCGATCTCCAGGCAGAGCACGAGAGATATCTCGTCGAGGAGCATTTTAAAAAGCCGGTTATCCTGACTGATTACCCGCGTGAGATAAAGGCTTTTTATATGAAGCAGAATGAAGATAACAGGACGGTCCGGGCAATGGATGTCCTCTTCCCCGGTATAGGGGAGATAATCGGAGGATCGCAGAGGGAAGAGATATACGACCGGCTCCTTGAAAGGATAAGGGAGCTTGGCCTGCCGGAGAAGGATCTGTGGTGGTACCTCGAAACAAGAAAATTCGGGACGGCGCCTCACAGCGGCTTCGGTCTTGGTTTTGAAAGATTTACCCAGTTTGTTACGGGGATGGCCAATATAAGGGATGTGATTCCGTTTCCGAGAACGCCGAAAAACGCCGAATACTAACAACTGACAGGGTTTTATTGAAAGAGACATCAGAATGTTAAAGCAGAAGTTACAGCAGAAACTGATACAAAAGCTTTCGCCCCAGCAGATACAGATGATCAAGCTGCTGGAGGTGCCTACCCTGCAGATTGAACAGCGCATAAAGAAAGAACTTGAAGAGAATCCTGCACTCGATGAGGGATCTGAGGATGAGGAATTACAGAACGGGGAGCAGGAAGAGGAGCAGTTTGAAGAAAAAGACGTGGATCAGGAGGAGTTCACCCTCGACGATTACATTGATGATGACGAAATACCCGATTACCGCCTCCAGGCAGGCAATTACAGCAAGGATGACGATAAGCGGGCCGAGATACCCTTCTCGGTCGGATCCTCCTTTCATGAATACCTTAAATCGCAGTTCGATCTGAGGGATCTTACGCCGAAGCAGAAGATACTGGGGGAATATATCATCGGCAATATCGACGAGGACGGATACCTGCGAAGGGAACCTGAGAACATAGTTGACGATCTGGCCTTTCTCCAGAACCTAGAGGCTACCGAAGAGGAGCTTGAGGAGGTTCTGGCGGTTATCCAGGATCTTGATCCCGCAGGTGTGGGAGCACGCACACTGAAAGAGACTCTTCTCATTCAGATAGCACGCAGGGACCAGGGCCTTGAACCGGTCAGGAACGCCAGGACGATCCTCGAATCATATTTCGAAGAGTTCAGCAAGAGACACTACGACAGGATAACGGCACGAATGGGAATCTCAGGAGGCCTGCTTAAAGCAGCCATCGAGGAGATCCTCAGGCTCAATCCCAAGCCCGGCAGTGTTTACAGCGACTCAAACATCAGGAGTGCACAGACAATCATACCCGATTTCATCCTTGAACTCACCGAGGAGGGTTTTGACCTGCACCTCAACTCACGCAACCTGCCCGAGCTGAGGCTCAACCCGTCGTACAGCGAGATGCTTCAGTCGTACAGCAGGGACAGGAACCATAAAAAGGATATGAAGGATGCCGTTCTTTTTGTAAAGCAGAAAATCGACTCGGCCAGGTGGTTCATCGATGCCATTCGTCAGAGGCAGAATACCCTCCTGCTTACAATGAATGCAATACTCGAATACCAGAAGGATTACTTTGTCGACGGAGATGAAACCAGGCTGAGGCCGATGATTCTCAAGGATGTAGCTGAGATGACCGGCCTCGATATATCGACAGTTTCGAGGGTTGCGAACAGCAAATACATTCAGACACATTTCGGGATCATTCCCCTCAAATTCTTCTTTTCGGAGGGATTGCAGACCGACAGCGGCGAAGAGGTTTCGACCAGGGAAATAAAGATGATACTGAGGGAATGTATCGAAAACGAGGAGAAGAGAAGGCCGCTTACCGACGAAAGACTCACTGAGATACTTCAGGAAAAGGGATACCTGATAGCGCGGCGCACTGTTGCCAAATACAGGGAGCAGCTTAACATCCCTGTCGCAAGATTAAGAAAAGAGATATAATGACATCAGAATCAGGCACAGCAGTAAACGAGACCCCGGCAAAGGCAATATCGCTTCTTTTCCACCCCCTCCTTATGCCTCTCTACGGCCTGCTGATAATCTTTTCCGCCCCTACACTCCTCGGTTATCTTCCGATGCCGGTTAAGAAGATCCTTTTTACGGTTGTTTTAATTAACAACGTGGTCATTCCCGTTACACTCTTTTCATTCTTCCGGTTCAGGAATATTATCAGCTCCTTTTCGATGGAAGAGAGGAGAGAAAGGATAATACCGCTGCTGTCGGTGACGCTTCTCTATTCAATAACATCGATAGTGATCTACAGGTTCAGCATACCCGTTTTCATAAAGTCTTTCTTTATTTCGGCGTCATTCCTGCTGCTTTTTATAACCATCGTTAATTTATGGTTTAAGATCTCGGTTCATTCTGCCGGCGCAGGAGCGCTGATGGCAATGGTCCTAGTTCTCTCCCTTAAGATGAACACTGACGTTGCGTGGTACCTGGTGGCGGTTATTATTGCGGGCGGCCTTATAATGTCGTCGAGGCTTAGACTCAACACTCACAGCCCTGCCCAGGTGTGGACCGGTTACCTCCTTGGTCTTGCCGGTATGATGACCTTAATGATGCTCCTCTAGGAGCCCGGCGAGAGCGCGCTCGAGAAGCTCCCTGCTCATGGCGGTTATCCGCGGATCAATCAGCGGTTTATTATCAGCAAGCGGAAGTGATTCTCTTATATCTTTCTGATTCACCGAGGCAAACCATCCCTTCTCAGAAAGATAGCCTGCAAGATATTCCTGCTCGGTCTGGCCCGGGGTAGGAACCAGCAGGGCAGAGCACCCAAGGCTCGCCAGTTCCATTATCGTTGTGTAACCCGGCCTGCATATTATTGATTTGCTGCGTTTTATGAGATGCGCCATCTCTGCGGCCTCAAGGTGTGAATAGAAAATGAGGTTGCCTTCCATTTCCTTATTCACGTTCTCGCCGGGTTTTCCCTCAAGTATAACAGTTGAAGGGCTGGCATCTTTCAGGACTTTAACCAGCTTCTGCCTGAGCATTCCCTTCTGTGGTTCGGGCCCTGAGAGAATAACCGTGTTGTGGGGGAATGATTCTGAACCGGCACTTCTGCCGGTGTGCCCGCCGGCAAATCTCGACAGGATGCCTGTATACATGGCATTTGGCGGGAGTTCCGTGCCATGCGATAATCTGCCCGAAAGGTTTATTTCACCCGGCAGATCGGGAATAAAACAGAAGGTGTACTTTTTTATGATAAGCCTGTGAAGCGATGATCCCAAAGGCTCCAGGATCCTTAAGTAACGGGGGAAAGGGATGATTAACTGGTGCGTTATGTAAACGCATTTTACCCGCCTGCTCCAGAGGCCGAACCTGTTGTCGCTTATCACGATTGCGATATTATGTTCCCTTATCAGTCTCCTTAGCCTGATATTATCCCTGACAGCGTGGAACAACAGCAGTGGCAGCTGAAGGAAGACCATCAGGTATTGCGGAAGGTACCGGGAGTAGACAGGACTGAATCCGGGGAATTTAATATATGAGGCATCGCACGATTCACTTCTGAAGAACTCTGTGTGGAGAGGACCTGAGGCAATAAAAATGTTATGACCCATTTCCCTCAGTCTCCTTATAATCGGTATCAGCCGTGCTGCATGCCCGAGGCCCCACTCCAGCGGAGATACGAGTATATTGACAGATTTATTCAATATCAGGGAGATACACGCGTTACAATGCCCAGCTTACGAACCCTTGCGGCAATCTGCTCCAGCTCCGATGCCGGTATTTTATGCAGAATGTTACCTCCGGGCGTGTCGCGCGAGATCGTGTATATCATTACCTCGGCAGGCTGGATTATCTCTATGGCTTTAAGCCAGGCATCAACTTCCTCTCTGGTTGTGTTATCGATTATCTTACCGTTGTAAAGGCCTCTCAGGAAGAGTGTCTGTATTATAAGCTGCCCGTTGAACTTCTTGAGGTTTTCTATCAGCTCCGCGACTTTCACGTTTACCCTCGGCTGGTTATGCACCCTTACCGTAAGGTCAAATCCCGAATCGAGCTTAAGGATATTCATATCGGCCTTAAGAAGCGCCTCCTTTATGCCCGGGATGGTTATTGTTGATGAGTTGGAGAGCACTGCCACCTTCACCCCGGGGAAATATTTGTCGCGCAGTCCGATGGTGTCGTCAATAATTTCCGGGAATGCCGGGTGCAGTGTAGGTTCGCCGTTGCCGGCAAACGTTATGGTATCCGGCGGATCGTCCTGCTCCTTCAGGGCGGCAAGCCTGCTTTCGAGGGCTTTGCGCACCTCCTCCCTCTCCGGCAGTAACCTGCCGGGCTCCCCGACGTCGTGTGTCCATCCGCATTCGCAATAGATGCAGTTGAAGTTACACACCTTGCGTGAAGCCGGGAGTAAATTGATACCCAGTGATTTGCCCAGCCTTCTGCTTCGGACCGGGCCAAAGATTATCCTGTCGAAAAGGAATGTTGACATCTCAGTTAACCGATTGCCGCAAAAATAGCATAAATATCGTCACGGTGACCGGCCACGGATTCACATGCCTATACAAGCCTTACCGCACTGCTCTCAGGGGTAAGTTTCATATTCTGCAGATCGACGTTCTTAAGAAGAACAAGCCCGGGTCTCATGCCCGGGGCTAACTTCCCGTACTCGGAATCCCTGTCCAGTGCCCTTGCCCCGTTGATGGTTGCCCACCTTATCATCTCCCCGAGATCTGCCGACGGGTAGTGATGCTGCAGGCACTTCAGCTCTTCAAGAATGCTTAACCTGCTGTTCGAGGCAAGGCTGTCGGTGCCTGTCACTATTTCACACCCTTCTTCAAGGAGGAGGGGAAGGGGCGGCACAGCATCCTCGATGAATATATTTGAACAGGGGCAAAGGCACCAGTAAAGATTTTTGCGTTTGC
>CAYRQY010000005.1:0-31968 GCA_964426435.1 uncultured Rikenellaceae bacterium
GGAGCTGGAGAGAGAAAGAGGGATTACCATAAAAAGTCATGCAATCCAGATGGAGTATTTCCATGATGGCAGGAAATATATACTGAATCTCATCGATACCCCCGGCCATGTTGATTTTTCCTACGAGGTGTCGCGTTCAATTGCGGCATGTGAGGGGGCCCTGCTGGTTGTCGATGCCACACAGGGCATCCAGGCCCAGACCATTTCAAACCTTTACAAGGCACTGGATCATAACCTGGAGATAATTCCCGTACTTAACAAGATGGACATGGCCAGCGCCATGCCTGATGATGTCAAAGATCAGATAGTTGACCTCACAGGATGCGACCGGGACGACATTATCGAGGCAAGTGCAAAAACCGGTACGGGTGTTGAAATGATTCTTGAGGCCATAATCGACCGGATCCCTCCGCCATCCGGAGACCCGGACGCTCCCCTTCAGGCACTGATATTTGATTCGGTCTTCAATTCGTTCAGGGGGATAATAGCATACTTCAGGATCCTTAACGGAACCATCTCAAAAGGTGACCATGTAATGTTTTACAGTACCGGGCATGAATATGATGCCGACGAAATAGGCGTCCTGAAACTTAAACAGGTCCCCCGCGATAAGATGAGCACCGGTGATGTCGGTTACATAATATCGGGAGTGAAGGATTCCAGCGAGGTAAGGGTGGGGGATACCATAACACATGTAAAAAATCCCTGCAGCAATGCAATTTCCGGTTTTGAAGAGGTAAAACCGATGGTTTTTGCCGGAATATATCCCGTTGATGCCGATGAGTACGAGAATCTCAGGGCATCGATAGAAAAGCTCCAGCTGAACGACGCTTCCCTCTCATTCGTTCCGGAGTCATCAGCAGCTCTCGGATTTGGATTCAGATGCGGATTCCTGGGATTGCTGCACATGGAGATAGTACAGGAGCGCCTCGACAGGGAATTTGACATGGATGTCATAACGACCGTTCCGAACGTGTCGTATAAGGTTTGCACAACAAAGGGAGAGGAGATTGATGTGCATAATCCTTCCGGTCTTCCTCCGGTAAATTATATCGACAGGATCGAGGAACCATATATCATTGCACAGGTAATTACAAGATCCGAATCAGTCGGCACCATCATGAAGCTGTGCATTGACAAGAGAGGGATTCTAAAGAACCAGGTATACCTTACCAAGGACAGGGTCGAGCTGACTTTTGAAATGCCCCTGTCGGAAATTGTTTTCGATTTCTACGACAAGCTGAAAAGCCTTTCAAAAGGGTATGCATCATTTGATTACTACTACTCAGGCTACAGGAATGCAGATCTTGTAAGGCTTGACATTCTTCTGAACGGCGAGATGGTTGATGCTCTCTCAACACTGATCTACAGGGGGAACGCCTATGATTTTGGCAGGAAGATGTGCACGAGGCTCAGGGAACTGATACCGAGACAACAATTTGATATAGCCATACAGGCGGCGATAGGGGCAAAGATTATTGCAAGGGAGACTGTTAAAGCCGTAAGAAAGGATGTTACCGCCAAATGTTACGGGGGAGATATAACCAGAAAGAGAAAACTCCTTGAGAAACAGAAGAAAGGGAAGAAACGAATGCGCCAGATTGGCAGTGTTGAGGTCCCCCAGCAGGCCTTCCTAGCTGTGCTGAAACTCGATTGACAAATCGCGCCGGACCCCGCTGTATCACCGTTTGAATAAAAAGTTTTAAAGTAAGTTTGTTGGAGGATTGAAAATTATTACTACCTTGGCTGAACGGAAATGGGGTCAAAAGCATATTTGTTATACCCTGTTAACTAACCTTAACTTCTTACCCTGAGCTGTGAATACAGGTCAGGGTATTTTTTATGTCAGCAGTTTATAACCCCTGCCATGAACGTTGAGAATCTTTACCAACGGATCTTTCCGGAGGTATTTCCGCAGCCGGGTGATGTAAACATCCATACTTCTTGCATTAAAGTAATTATCATCAACCCAGATTGTTTTAAGGGCATAATTGCGCTCAAGTATGTCATTCCCGTGCCTGCAAAGCAGTTCAAGCAGTTCCGACTCCTTCGTTGTCAGTTTGATATTATGTTCTTCGTAATTAAGAATCTGCGTCTTTGTATCAAAGGTATATTTCCCTATTGAATAGGTTTCAGCTGCTTTTGGAAGGGTGGATGCGGTGCTTCTTCTGAGGATCGCTTCTATCCGGTACAGAAGTTCTTCCATTGAGAAAGGCTTGGTAATATAATCGTCAGCGCCCGATTTAAACCCGTCAATAACATCCTCCTTCTGGTTTTTGGCAGTGAGGAATATTACAGGAATGGAGGTATTGACGCTGCGGACCTTCTGCGCCAGCATCAGCCCGTCCATTTCCGGCATCATGATATCGATTATGCAAAGGTCGTATAAACCTTTGCCAAAACCTTCCAGTGCCTCCCGTCCGTTGACAAAAAGATCAGCATCATAGTCTTTGGCTGAGAGATAACTGCGGAGCAGATTACCCAGATTGTAATCGTCCTCCGCTAATAGAATTTTCTTCTTCATTTTGTTCCGTTTTGAGGAATATACAATGTGAATTTTGTTCCCTTGTTGATCTGACTTTCTGCTTTTATTGTACCGTTGTGCTTTTCAACTATCTTTCTGACATAGGTTAATCCCAGGCCAAATCCCTTAACATTGTGCACATCGCCCGAATGGACACGATAGAACTTGTCGTAAATACGTTTCAGGTTCTCCCTGGTGATGCCTATCCCCCTGTCTTCGACGGTAATTATTATTCCCCTTTTTGCGTTTCTGGTGGAGATGCTTATCTCGGGACTGGTGCGGGAATACTTGATGGCATTATCGATAAGGTTCGAAAGGGCATTGAAGAAATGGATCTCATCAACCATTGTAACAGGATTTTCTGCCTTCAGATCTGTTGTTATTGACCCCTTAAGCTTTTCAATCTGGAGGCTGAAGTTTTCGACACTCTTGCCGATAATGTCGTGGATGTCCATTTCAGTGAAACTCAGCTTTGTGTTTACCTGTTCAAAGACTGCCATCTGGAGGACCTTTTCAACCTGAAATTTAAGCCGCATACTTTCGTCGGAAATGATGCCGGCGAGGCCGGAAAGGTTCTTGCTTCTTGCCGGGATGCTTTTATCTGCGATCATTTCCGACGCAAGCGATATGGTAGCAATAGGCGTCTTGAGCTCGTGCGTCATGTTGTTGATGAAGTCGCTTCTTATCTCCGACATTTTCTTCTGCCTGAATATTACGATGAAGGTACCGGTCGACAGCACCAGGAGAAGTGAGGCGAAAAGGAGCGAGAAAAATCCGAGATTGCCGATCTTCCTGAACTTGTATTGTTGTTCCTGCAGGCAGTACATTACTATCTGGTTTGGACCGGGTACAGGATCCTTGGGGAATAGCTGCATTATGAACTTGTTGGTGCCGGGCCTGTCGGTGAAACCGGGAGTTCTCCATATTATGCCTGATTCGCCCGAGCGTATTGCAAACTCAAAATCGAGATCAATGCCGGCGGCTGACAGAGCCCTGCGCAGCATTTCGCTGATCCTGGCCGGATCTATCCTTTCCCTTATGTCCGGCGTGTTTCGGAGAATCCTGTCCATAATATTCTCCATGATTATGATCTTATTGGTGACCCTTCCCGCCACTCCGGCACTTAGCGACTGGGGAGAGGGTTCTGGCATTTCCTCCTCGGGAAACAGCGAAAAATCCTCGGGCGAGATATAAATAATCTGTCCCGAACTTGAGATGGCTATTGGTTTTTCCGGATTTCCAATTCCGAACCTGCCTGCCAGATCTGAGGTAGCCTGGTACTCCTGCAGCTTCTTCGCCAGAGGTGAATCAGCAGGGATTATTGCTGTAATGGTGTCTGAAGGCGAGGCATCAATTTCTTCAACTATCCTGTCTATCAGTTCCTGTTCTTCAAGGTCAATGACCACTGACTCAAGAGCTTTGTTGGCCAGGTAACGGAACTGCCTGTCGGTAACCTCAATAGCATTACGTATCCAGGAAAGCTGAATGAGTATCAGTCCGGTGATAGCCAGAAAGAAAAAGATGGCAAGTAATACAATCGTCTTACGTTTCATACCAATGTAAAAGTACTTGTATATAATTTATGATCCCATCCTTTAACTTTCTTTAACAGCGCAGCTGCCTGGCCAACAATCGGGACCCCCTAAAATTAAGATTTTATGGAAAAAATTTAACAAATATTTAAAAAAATGTTAATCTTCAATTAAATAGAAAAAAACATTTTTTTATTACCATAACAGTATTTATCTTTGTTGCAGTGTTTGGCACGATATTTGGTTCAACTATTATAGAGGTTTTTTTCATAGGTTAGGTTAGTTTTAGGGTTATCAAAAAAGTGAGTCGCTTCCCAGGCGGCTCAACTTTTTTATTGAAGGTCAGATTAATAACAGCTTATCAATATAACAGGTAGTCAGCGTTTTTATCCTTCACATTCTTTAAATCTATATCAAATACAGCGGTAACTCCTTCTATATCTCTGAGTTGCGTTATCAGGCTGAGCCGGTCGATGCTTTTTTCGGAATCATGAATATGGAAAAGGTAATCGATATTACGTAATTTCCTCAGAAGGAATTTCTTGCCCGATCTGTTTGATACAAGAGAGAATACAATATCCGGAGCACCGGTCATGTCAACAAAGTGACTGAAAATAAGGTTGTTGCCGTCGGGATCCTCAATCTCAAGGGGTTGGTGGTTTCTCAGTGAGATGGCAATCTTCTTATTGATTCCAAGAGAGATCCTGTAATCAGGATCGGATGATACAATGCCAATAAGGATAGGTTCGTCATCTCCTTTGATATCCAGCTGCACTCTTGTTATTTTCTGCCTCTCTTTCATTTTCCGGGGCATAAAACCTAAAGGTACGAAAAACCGGGTTATGAATCACTAAACGGAGGAGATATCTTTAAGCTTTATCCATGTATTCCTTGCAGCATCCTGTTCCGCTTCCTTTTTCGAAAGCCCGATACCCGTGCCATATTCAACCCCGTCGATTGATAGCACAGATGTGAATGTCTGCTGCTTTTTCCCCGGATCGAATTCCTCGTTATACGTGAAAAGCAGCGCAGATTTATGCTTTTGCACCCATTCAAATACCAGGCTTTTATAGTCCGTATCCGTGTTGATTATCCGGTCAAGGTCAAGGTACCTGTTCAGTACCTTCTTAATTAATATTTTCCTGGTTCTCCTGAAACCCTTGGCTATAAATAGGGCACCAATGAATGCTTCGAGTGCGTTGCCATAAAGTTTGCCCGGGGAGATCTCGGACTTTACATTGCTAACAAGCAGATCGTCGAGTCCCATCGACAGGGCGAGCTGATTAAGAAGCTCGCGGTTGGCAATGCGTGATCTGATTTTAGTCATGAACCCTTCGCTGCCATCGGGGAACTTGCTGAAGAGATAATCGGAAAGAATTGCATCCAGTATTGAATCTCCCAGGTATTCAAGCCTTTCATTATTCACCCTTTTTCCGTCGGGCAGGTATAATGAAGCCGACCGGTGGATAAAGGCAATTTCGTAGATTGCCAGGTTGCCGGGACGTGCTCCAAGGATTTTCTTCAGCCGTGAACGGAACTCACGCTTGTTTATTTTGGGTTTACCGTTTGTGTTGTTACGGGGGAACCGCACTATTCCTCAAATTTCTTGATAACTATGGAGGCGTTGTGACCACCGAATCCAAAGGTGTTGCTGAGAGCAGCCCTTATAGTGCGGGGCTGAGCCTTCAGAGGAGTCAGATTGAGCCGCGGGTCTATTCCCGGGTCAGGCACTTCAAGGTTAATTGTGGGAGGGACAGTCTGGTGTACAATAGCCAGTATGGTGGCGATTGCCTCCACGGCTCCGGCAGCCCCGAGAAGATGGCCGGTCATCGATTTTGTTGCACTTATGCTGAGCCTAAATGCGTGCTCTCCGAAAACGGATATTATTGCTTTTGCTTCGGAGATATCACCCAGGGGCGTTGCGGTACCATGAACATTAATGTAGTCTATATCCTCAGGCTGAAGCCCGGCATCACTGACTGCGAGCTCCATTACCTTGCGGGCGCCAAGCCCCTCCGGATGAGGCGCTGTAAGATGGAAGGCGTCGGCCGTCATACCCGTGCCGGCAAGCTCGGCATATATCTTTGCTCCGCGCGCCATGGCATGATCATAATCCTCAACAATAAGTGCGGCACCACCTTCACCCATAACAAATCCATCCCTTCTAAGGTCAAACGGACGCGAGGCACTCTTGTATTCAGCATTATTCGTCGACATGGCCATCATGGCATTGAATCCGCCGATGCCCGGTTCGTTGATGGCAGCCTCGGACCCCCCTGTTATGAAGATGTCAGCTTTTCCCATCCTGATATAGTTCGCCGCATCTATCAGGGCATGGGTGGAAGAGGCACAGGCGGAAACAGCAGCATAATTGGGCCCCCTGAATCCGTATTTAATGGAAATTGACCCGGATGCTATATTGGCGATCATTTTGGGAATGAAGAACGGGCTGAACCGGGGTGTCCCGTCACCCTGCACATAGCTTCTGATCGATTCGTAAAAAGTATCAAGCCCCCCTATTCCTGAGGACCAGATGACACCAACCCGATCCTTGTCGATGCTTTCCAAATCAAATCCGGAATCGGCTATTGCCTCGTCGGACGCGATATGAGCGAACTGCGAATAGAGATCAAGCTTGTTTGCCTCTTTCCTGTCGAAATACTTTGAAGAGTTATAGCCCTTTACCTCACATGCAAATTTGGTTTTGAACTTTTCGGTATTGAAACGGCTTATCAAATCTGATCCGCTTACACCGTTTCTGAGTCCTTCCCAATATTCATGCAAATTATTACCCAGGGGAGTTATTGCTCCCAGGCCAGTGACCACAACTCTTTTCATAAAAGGATTTTTATTAATGCAGCCTATTTTGCATTATCTTCAATGTACTTTATAGCATCACCCACTGTGCTGATGCTTTCAGCCTGATCGTCGGGAATTCCGATATTGAATTCTTTTTCAAATTCCATTATCAGCTCAACTGTGTCGAGTGAATCTGCTCCGAGATCATTAGTGAAACTGGCTTCAGCAGTTACTTCTGATTCATCAACTCCGAGTTTATCAACTATTATCTCCTTTACTCTTGTGGCAATGTCAGACATAATTATAAATTTTAATTAATAATGATAGAAACCATGCAAAGAAATATATTTGTACCATATTATTCAAGGAATTTGATTTTTTTTTTGGGGTAGGCTGGTAAGAAATTGATAATTAGCAATATAAAAAATTTAAATTTTTCAGACTGCCATTTTCAGCAAACAGCGCAACTAACATATAATGAGGAATATAGCAATTTTTGCCTCGGGATCGGGAACAAATGCTGAGAATATTATCAGATACTTTTCGAACAGAAATACTGCCAGGGTATCGGCAGTGCTGTCGAATAAAAAGGAAGCATTTGTATTAAAGCGTGCAGCAGCATTGAATGTGCCGGCAATATTTTTCGAACGTGGTGATTTTTACAGTTCGGGGAGGGTGATTGAGGAACTGGATTGCCATAAAACCGATTTCATAGTTCTTGCAGGATTTTTATGGCTCGTTCCGGCCGATATTCTTACAAAGTACCAACTCAGGATCGTTAATATACACCCCGCACTCCTTCCGGCATATGGCGGCAAGGGAATGTACAGCGACCGGGTTCACAGGGCTGTTCTGGCAAATGGAGATAAAGAGTCGGGTATCACAATTCATTATGTTAATGAGTTTTATGATGAAGGCGATATAATTTTTCAGGCCCGTTGCAAGGTCTGCCCTGACGATACTCCGGAGACTCTTGCTGCCAGGGTGCATGAACTTGAATACAGGTATTATCCTGAAATAATTGAGGAACTTGTAATGAAGCTTGGGTGATGTTTCAAATTGTGCCGAGAAGGTTCAATACCACCGATTTCACTTTCTCAAATCGCTCCATGTTTTCCTCCGAAACAGGCTCGACAGGGGGGGCTTCCACCCTGAGGGGGTCGACCGGGGACCCGTTCTTGTAGAACCTGAAGTCGAGATGAGGTCCGGTCGACAGGCCTGAAGAACCGACATAACCAATAACTTCACCCTGTTTTACGAACCTGCCGGGGGCTATTCCCTGGGCAAAGCGGCTCAGATGGAGGTATGCCGTTGAGTAGACGCTGTTGTGCTGTATCCTTACCATTCTGCCTGAAGCACCCTCATTGGTTGCCGAGATCACCCTTCCGTCGCCAATGGAGACTACGGGGGTGCCCACAGGCGCTGCATAATCCACACCGTGATGCGGACGTACGATTCTCAGAATGGGGTGCAGCCGTCCCGATGAGAATCTCGAGGAGATCCTTGAAAACTGAAGGGGGGCTTTAAGAAAAGCCTTCCGAAGACTGTTACCTTCTGTATCATAATAGCTTTCCCTTCCATCCTGGACAAAAGGGATGGCATATATTGGATTACCCGCCCATGAAAACATTGCACCATATATCTTTCCTGTTCCCAGGGATCTCTCCTCAATCAGCAGCTCCTCATAAATTACCTTGAAATTATCACCTTTCTGAAGACCGAAGAAATCGACTGTCCAGGCATAGATCTCCGAGAGCTGAACGGCAAGTGTCGGATGAAGCCCCTCCGTTATCATTGCATCCCAGAGCGATGTTACTATTGTACCGGATGCATACCTGATCTCGGAGGCGATTTCCCTGTAATAGGGCGTTATGTTGAGCGAATCGCTGAAACTGAAAATATAGCTTGTTGTCTGATCGTGTTCATATACCATATATCTGGCACGGCCGATGGTGTCCCTGTCGCAGAAAAGAATGTAGCTGTTGCCGGATCTGATCTTGCGCGGATTAAATACATCCGGTGAATTTCTTAATGCCATGTCGATCTCCTGCATGGGCACACCGTGCCTGAGAAGAATAGTGGAAAGATAGCTGTTGGGCCTGATATTGCCGGAAATAATATTGAAGGAATCGGCCGGGATCCCGTAAAGGAAAACAGGATCGGGTTTTCTTTCTTCCGGGGATGTCTCCTCAGATAAGACTGATTGAACCGGAATGCCGGTTTCGTTTTCTGAACAGGAAAATGATACGGACAGTATAAGGATTGAAGTAATTGTTTTAATCCGATGCTTCATAATCATTTGTTTACTTTATTACAACATTCACAATACGTCCCCTGACAACGATCACGTCGGCCGGGACTTTTCCTTCGGTCCATTTCCCTGATCTTTCGTCGGCAAGGACTCTGGCAACAATTTCATCCTTCTCCATGTCGGCCGGCAATTCCATCCTGAAGCGTAATTTCCCGTTGAATGATACAGGATACTCAAAAACGTCACTCCTTAGATACTCTTCATTCACCCCGGGCCAGGGTTCAAAGCTGATTGTCCGGTTATTTCCAAGAATACTCCAGAGCTCTTCAGCGAGATGGGGGGCGAAGGGAGAGAGTATCCTGGAAAAAATCAAGGCGGTTTGCCTGGTTACTTTTCCTTTCCTGTTTGCAAGATTCAGAAAGATCATCATTGCCGAGATGGCGGTGTTGAAGTGAAGGATCTCAATGTCTGACTCCACCTTACGTATCGTCTGATGGAGGCTCTTGAGGATTTCGGCATCCTCCTCCCCTTCATGTATGTTGTTGCTTTCAGAAAAGAACCTGAAGGCTCTCGACAGGAAACCAAAAACACCCTTAACACCCTTGTCGTCCCATGGCTTGGTAACGTCGAGCGGACCCATGAACATCTCATAGAGTCTCAGGGAATCAGCTCCGTATCTAGATACAACATCATCGGGATTGATCACGTTTTTCAGGGATTTCGACATTTTCGCCACTATCTGTTTCAGTTCGGCGCCAGTCTCCTTATGGTAATGCTTGTTATCCCTTTCCTCCACCAGGTCGGCTGATACTTTGGCTCCTGAACTGGTCTCATAGGCAAAGGCAAGTATCATTCCCTGGTTGAAGAGTCTCGAATATGGCTCATCGGTGGATACTATACCCAGGTCGTACAGCACCTTATGCCAGAAGCGGCTGTAGAGCAGGTGAAGCACTGCATGTTCGGCTCCGCCAATATAGAGGTCGACAGGCATCCAGTAATTCTCTTTCCCGCTGTCGAATATCCTTTCGGTGTTTTTCGGATCGATATATCGCAGGTAATACCAGCACGAGCCTGCCCACTGGGGCATTGTGTTGGTCTCCCTTCTTCCTTTCCGACCCTTTTCATCCGTCACATTAAGCCATTCATCTGCATTGGCAAGGGGCGATTCTCCGGATTCTCCCGGCAGGTACTTGTCGAGAGGCGGCAGTTCGAGTGGCAGTTCCTTCTCGCCGAGCACCGATATCTCTCCATCTTCCCAGTGTATAACAGGGAATGGTTCTCCCCAGTATCTCTGCCTGCTGAAGAGCCAGTCGCGGAGTTTGTAATTTACTTTTGCTTTTCCGAGACCTTTCATCTCAAGCCATTCCGTTATCTTTCCAATCCCCGCTTCCTTGTTAAGGTTGTTGATGTCGATGCCGGTACTGTCGTTTGCAGAATTGACATACCGGCCGTCTTCTGTCCAGCACTCCGTTCCTTTCAGGATCCTTTCCCTTTGCCCCGGGTCGGTAACATCCGGGTCCATAATGCATACTATCGGGAGACCGAATTTTTGTGCGAACTCAAAGTCGCGGGTATCGTGTGCCGGGACTGCCATGATTGCCCCGGTGCCGTAACCGGTTAGCACATAGTCGGCTACCCATATCGGTATGCGTTTCAGGTTCACGGGATTGATCGCGTACCTGCCGGTAAAGACGCCTGTCTTTTCCTTTGACAGATCAGTCCTGTCGAGGTCCGACTTGAGAGCACTTGCCCTGATATACGCATTTACAGTTTCACGGTTGCCGGCAGTTGTTATTTCGCGTGTAAGATTATGTTCGGGTGCTATCACCATATAGGTTGCACCAAACAGGGTGTCGGGACGAGTGGTAAAGACTGTCAGTTTTTCATCCATCCCTTCGATGGCAAAATCGACGTCTGCACCCGTTGAGCGCCCTATCCAGTTACGCTGCATCTCCTTGATACCTTCGGGCCATTCGAGCCGGTCGAATCCATCGAGAAGCCGGTCAGCATAAAGGGGAATCCTGAGCATCCACTGCTTAAGGTTCTTTTTCTCCACGATATTGCCGCATTTCTCGTGCGAACCGTCATTAAGCACCTCTTCGTTGGCGCATACTATCCGGCAAACAGGGCACCACCATACAAGTGCATTGTCGTAATAGGCGAGACGCTTTGAACCGGTATAATCGCGGATCTCTTTTTGGCCCTTCTGTTTAATCTCTTCCGGGATGGGCAATTCACTTACAGGTCTCCCTTTCTGAAGTTTTTCGTCGAACCATGTATTATATAGCTGTATGAAGATCCACTGTGTCCACTTGTAGTATCCCGGGTCTGTTGTATTGATTTCCCTCTCCCAGTCGTAGCTTAGCCCCAGTTCCTTTATCTGCCGGCGGAAGATATCGCAGTTGTTGTTTGTTGTCACGGAAGGGTGTGTTCCTGTCTGGATGGCGTACTGCTCGGCAGGCAGTCCGAAGGCATCCCACCCCATCGGGTGAAGGACGTTAAAGCCCTTCATTCTCTTATACCGTGCATAGATATCTGTTGCCGTATAGCCTTCGGGATGTCCCACATGGAGGCCTGCTCCCGATGGGTATGGGAACATATCGAGGATATAGCATTTCTTCGGGTTGGTCAGATCTTCAGGTGTTTTGAAAGTCTTGTTCTCCTCCCAGTATTTCTGCCATTTTTTTTCTATCTCACGGAAATTGTATTCCATTGTGTTAATGTTGTTTATCTCAAGTTAAAGACGGGAGACGGAAGACGGAAGACGGAAGGAAGAATAAAAAAACATCCAAGTACCTCGTACCTCGTACCTCGTACCTCGTACCCCGGACTTCGGTCTTCTGTCTTCTGTTCCGCTGTCGCGGAATTGCGTCGCTTCGCTCCTTATCTTCTGTCTTCGGTCTCATCTAATATTTCTTTTAAAAGCTGTAAGCATATTCATTAGATTGTATGCAAAATCATAGTGTTCAGAGAATTCCTCATCTGAAATATATGTCCTTCTTAAAGCTTTATGAAGGCAAGTTACGGTTTCAGCAAGTGATCGGATAGCCATCCCAATAAATCTTTTGTGTTCAAGATTTGATTGTCCGATAGAACCTTCTGCGATGTTAAGAGCAATTGAATCAGCAGATCTTCGGATCTGCGAAGTAAGATTATATAATTCTTCTTTCGGAAATTGTTTTGAAAGATGGAATATCTTCTCACCAAATTCCATCGCCTTTTGCCATATAATAAGGTTCTCGAATTTAAATTTCATAACTACTCCTTTCTTTACTCCCGTCTTCGGTCTTCCGTCTTCGGTCTTACGTCTTCTGTCTTCCGGATGGCGAAAATAGAAAAAAATAGCGATAATCCTCCTGTAAGTTATACACGTTGGACGGTGATTTATCAAAATGCGGCGAATTCCTTGGTAAACCGGCTTAATGGTTTTATTTTTGCAGCACGGTCCCGTAGTTCAATGGATAGAATGACAGATTCCGGTTCTGTTGGTTGGGCGTTCGAGTCGCCCCGGGATCACTAATAGAGGCGCCCTGGCAGGGCGCCTTTTAAGATAAAAGACAAAAGTCACAAGACAAAAGTCACAGCATGATTTAGGGTGCCTGAATGCAGGGGCGACGATACCGACCGGGGGTTATTCATATTCAGCTCTTTCAGGGCTAAGCAGTGAGGCCTGTCAGCCGCTTAATAATTTCAAGTAATCAGCAGGAGTCATGACAGGGATTTTTGCTGTTTTATAATCTCTGGTGTTTCTTGTTAAAATGACATCAATTTTTCTGTAGTTTAAGGCACAATTATACTGGATGCTGTCTTCGAAATCCAGGAATCCTGATGCAATTGAATCTTTAATGATTTGTTGATCAACTTTCAGGATTACCAGTAATTTTGAAATGCTGTCGAGTTTGGCTATCACCTTCCTGTGCGACTCAGCTTTTCTCAGTACATAATAAAGATTACTGAAGGTCAGGGATGAAACATAACCTTTAAGCTTCTTTTGTTCAATAAGCGTAAAAACGATTGCAGCTTCCCTTGAATAAGGTTTTCTGTCAATAAGGAAATCAATAATTATGTCGGTATCGATAAAAACATCTGTCATGCTAAAGATATTTCTCCGTTAAGGCATCACCTACTTCCTTTTTATAATCAAAGTCAGCTGGTAAGGTTACACTGCCGAGTAAAGATTTTACCCTCGGGGAGTATTCTGTTTCTTCAACAGGTGAATTTTTTGTCAGCAACAGCAGATAATTCTCCACAAGATCCGAAAGACTCCTTCCTTTACTCTTTGCGTAGGCTTTCGCCTTCCTTGCAACATCCCTGTTTATGCTAAGAGTTAATTTCGTGTCCATATTACGTATGAATAATTCTACAAATATACGTATAAATAGTTAATTAATCAAGATTTCTGACTGGTCTTAATAAGGTGCAGGGAATCCTGTCCCTGAAAGAACCCGAGGGACATTCAGACCGACATTGACCAGGCAATCCTTAAGGGTTGAATTCCAATTGATAAATCATAAAATTAAATTTTCAATCATTTTCCATATCATTTCTACAACTCTTAGGTTATTTATTCCGATTTTTACATTCATAATAATACCACGAAAGCTCAGAAGGTTCAGGTTTCTATCTCCGATTCTCCTTCTCTAGGACTGAAACCATGAGGATTAACCAGAAGTATAAATGCATGATCTTTAATTTGTTAAATATCCAAACAAAATGAACAGAAAACTGATAATCGTTTTGTTGTTTGCACTAACAGCAATAAGTCCCGGTCAGGCCCAGACCACTCAGCCTGCCATCAGGGAAGACTTCAAACCCTCGGTCCTGAACCAGCCGCAGCAAGAGTATCCTATGGTGAATTCCCAGGGATATGCGAGATTCCGTATTGTTGCGCCTGAAGCGAAAAGTGTAGTCGTAAGCCTTGGGGTAGGGGGCACACGAGGAGGAACACCACTTGCCAAAACAGATGATGGTTCATGGATGGGGACCACGGCAGGACCGCTCGAAGAAGGGTTTCATTACTACCGGATTACGGTGGATGGTGCGACTTTTAACGATCCGGGCACCTATACCTTTTATGGTTCCGTCAGGCTTGAAAGCGGTATTGAGATTCCGGCTCACGACGGAGAGATTTACGCCCTTAAGGATGTTCCTCACGGCAGGGTGCAGCAGATACTCTTCCCATCCCCAGGCACCGAAACCTCGCGCCGCGCATTTGTTTACACTCCTCCTGATTACGACAAAGAACAGAAAATGCGTTACCCCGTACTCTACCTTCAGCATGGCTGGGGTGAGGATGAGACAGCCTGGATAAATCAGGGTCGGGCTAACCTGATTATGGACAACCTTATTGCCGGAGGAAAAATAAAACCATTCATAATTGTAATGACTTATGGTATGACCAATGATGTCAAAATGGGAGGCCTCAGGAATTTTGACATAAAACCCTTTCAGACAGTATTGGTTGACGAACTGATACCTTACATCGACAGCAACTTCCGAACAATTCCGGATCAGCCTCACCGTGCCATGGCAGGCCTTTCAATGGGCGGAATGGAGACCCGCACGATAACCCTTGCCAGACCGGATGTCTTCTCTCATTACGGCCTTCTAAGCGGCGGCGTTTATGCTCCAGAAGATATTATTGACAAATCGAAAGTAAAGCTTATCTTCCTGAGCTGCGGCAGCTTTGAAAATCCCGATGGCGTAAGAAATGCTGCCACTGCACTGAAAGCTGCCGGCATAAATGCCGTTTCATACGTGTCGGAAAATACCCGTCACGAATTCCAGACCTGGCGAAGAAGCCTTTATCAGCTTGCACAGCTGCTGTTTCAGAATTAGTAAAGCTATTGACCCACTAATGTCAACTCTCCTCCCTGACCTGTTCAGGAACCCCGCGACGCACCGGAAATAAATAATTAAAACCTTTTGCCCTGAGATCAGCCGCAATGATAATGAATATGAAAACAATCAATCTGACTCTTCTGGTATTTCTTTTTTCCCTTAGCACAGCGACTGTTACAGCCCAGGAAGAGGCTGCCCGGAATCCGGTAATATTTGCCGATGTTCCCGATATATCAATTGTAAGGGTGGGCGGCTCCTGGTACATGAGCAGCACAACCATGCACATGAGCCCCGGGGTACCGATAATGAAATCGGAAGATCTTGTTAACTGGAGGCTGGTTAACTATGCTTACCAGACTCTTGGAGACAACGACGCCCTTAATCTCAATAACGGCAGGAATGCTTACGGCAGAGGGTCATGGGCAAGCTGCATTCGCTATCATAATGAGACCTTCTATGTGTCAACTTTTTCTTCAACCACCGGAAAAACATATATCTGGACAACAAAGGATATCGAAAAGGGACCCTGGAAAGAGATATCATTCAGCCCAAGCCTTCACGATCACACTTTGTGGTTCGACGACGACGGAAGAGTATATATGATCTATGGAAATAAAAGACTAACCCTTGTTGAGCTTAATCCTGATCTTTCCGGAATTAAAGAAGGAGGTATAAATCAGGTTGTTATTGATAATTCAAGTCTTCCGTCGGGAACCGGCAGCGGGCTGGGAGAGGGATCTCAGCTTTTCAGGCACGATGGTAAGCTGTATCTGTTTAACATTACCTGGCCCAAGGGCGGCATGCGTACAGTTGTTGTCCACAGGGCTGAAAGGATAACCGGTCCGTGGGAAGGCAGGCTTGTTTTTCAGGATAAAGGTGTGGCACAGGGAGGAATGGTTGACACCCCTGACGGCAGGTGGTTTGCTTACCTCTTCCGCGATTACGGATCAGTTGGACGCATACCCTATATTGTCCCGATGAAGTGGCAGGACGGATGGCCGGTAATCGGAGAAGACGGGAGAGTGCCCGAATATCTGGATCTTCCTTCAAACAGAAGCCTGGTACCCGGGATTGTTTCTTCCGATGAGTTCAGGCGTAAAAAAGGAGAGCCGCCTCTGCCCCTGGTGTGGCAGTGGAATCATAATCCCGTTAACGACCTGTGGTCTGTTACAGCCCGGAAAGGATTTCTCAGGCTCACCACCGGAAGGATTGACACTTTGTTCGTCCAGGCCCGCAATACTTTGACGCAAAGGACATTCGGACCGGAATGTGAAGGTTCAGCTGCTGTTGATATTGCAAATATGAAAGAGGGTGACTTTGCAGGACTTGCACTGCTGCAGAGAAAATTCGGACTGGTGGGAGTGAAGTATGAAAACGGATCAAAAAGGATTGTAATGGTCAGCGCCCAGTCAGGCAGGCCTGTTGAAATGGAAAGTGTGCCGTTTACACAAAAAAAAGCGTACTTCAAGGCTGTCTGCAACTTCAGGGAGCTGGCTGATGTGGCTGATTTCTTTTACAGCCTCGATGGCAAAAAATGGATAAAGATCGGCAGTCAGCTTAAAATGGAATATTCAATGCCGCATTTTATGGGCTACCGCTATGGCCTGTTCAATTATGCAACAAAAACTCCGGGAGGCTATGTTGATTTTGACTGGTTCAGAACCGGGGAGAAATAAAATTCGGATTCTTTACTTTTGCACACTTAACCATACAAAAAGTTTATTATAGTTGACACTAAGATTCAAACAATGAAGAGAGCAGTAGTAACCGGAGCAGGCGGCTTTATAGCAGGACATCTTGCAGCTGAACTGCTGAACAGGGGATATCAGGTAAGGGCTGTGGACAAGAAGCCTTTGAACCAATGGTACCAGGTATCGGAGAAATCAGACAATCTTGTCCTTGATTTGAATATTAAGGAGAATTGCTACATCGCCGTAAACGGATATAATGAGGTGTTTAACCTTGCCGCCGATATGGGTGGAATGGGATTCATCGAGACCCATAAGGCAGATTGCATGCTGAGTGTATTGATTAATACCCATATGCTAATGGCATCAAGGGATTGCGGCATCGGGAGGTACTTCTACTCTTCATCGGCATGCGTTTATAACGGCGATAAGCAGACGGATCCTGAAAATCCCGGATTGAAAGAATCTGATGCCTACCCCGCCCTTGCAGAGGATGGCTACGGATGGGAAAAACTCTTCAGTGAACGTATGTGCCGCCACTTTACGGAAGATTACGGACTGATAACCCGTGTGGCAAGATTCCATAACGTCTACGGACCTTACGGCACATATGACGGAGGAAGGGAGAAAGCCCCTGCTGCAATTTGCAGGAAAGTGATAGCCAGGGAGTTATTTGGCAATGATGAAATATTAATCTGGGGCGATGGCCATCAAACCCGCAGCTTTATGTATATCGACGACTGCATTAAGGGAATCCTTGATATTATGTACAGCGACATCGAAGAGCCAATTAACCTTGGCAGCAGTGAAATGGTATCCGTCAATAAGCTCGTGGATATTGTTGAAGATATTGCCGGATACAAGCTTAAACGGCAATATGATCCCGAAGCTCCCAAGGGCGTTCGCGGACGGAACAGTGACAATACGCTTATCCGGAAATACCTCGGATGGGAACCCTCAACTTCTCTTAAGGATGGTCTAACGAAGACATATGCCTGGATCAGGGAACAGATGATTAAGGATAAAGCGCTGGCAGAAATGAGTACTTCTGGAAAAGGCCATGGAGTCAGATCGGTGTTTAATAGTTAAAAGTCCCGCATGTATTGTGGTTAATATTCTGCATCCTGAATATTGGAGCTGAAATGCATTGGTATACAACTCATAAATATTGATGGAAGAAAAAAAGGTTCTTGTGAGTGGCTGCTACGACCTGCTGCATGGAGGTCATATAGCTTTTTTCAAGACGGCAGCTGCTTACGGAAAGCTGTATGTGGCATTAGGCAGTGATAATAATATCCTGGAACTGAAGGGTAAACTACCCTATTTCTCTGAAAAAGAGAGACAATTTATTGTTGGCTCAGTCAGATATGTCCACATTGCATTTATTGCTTCCGGCAAAGGAATGCTGGATTTTGAGCCTGATATGAGAAGGCTGAAGCCGGATATTCTGATTGTGAATACCGACGGGCACACGCCTGAAAAGGAAAGATTGTGCCGGGACCAGGGAGTAAAGTACGTAGTGCTTGAGAGAATCCCGGAACCCGGATTGCCAGTTCGTTCCAGCTCTGCGACCAAGCAGGATCTGCAATTCCCCTACAGGTTGTGTATTGCGGGTGGGTGGATGGATCAGCCCTGGGTATCAGAAGTCTGTCCAGGTTCTGTAGTTGTAGCACAGATATGGCCGACTATCGCATTGAATGAACGGTCAGGAATGGCAACCAGTTCAAGGAAAGTAGCTCTGGATCTCTGGAGGGGAAAGATTCCTGAAGGCGACACTGTCAGAAATGCAAGATTATTATTCGGAGCTGAAAATCCACCGGGATCAAAGTATATTTCCGGATCACAGGATCATATTGGGCTACTGGTTCCAGGCATCAGCCGCCTTTATTATGAAGGCGGATACTGGCCGTCTGAGATAAAGACCTGCACGGATATTTCCATCTGCGAGTGGCTTTCTGAAGTACTCAATCTTATTCCGCTTGAATCCCGCCCTGAAGGGTATGATCCGATTAAGGTCAGGCATCTTGAAAAGGAGTATGTAAGGGAGCTTGGAGAATCCGGCAATGAGTGCTGGCAAAGCATTCTTGATAAGGATGTTGCCGGGTTGGGCAGAGCGATGACAAAATCATTTCTTGCATGGAAGAAGATATTTCCCAATACTGTTCCGGATCACATTATGGAAGAAATGAAAAAATACATATCTGATTATCCGGGGGCAATTACCTCCGGTAGTGGAGGCGGGTATGCAGTAATAGCCTCTGAAAAGAAGATATTGAGCGCTGTAAGCATAAAAGTGAAATTTTAGCTTTAATAATAGCGCATTACAGGGGAGAATAATGCTGAATTGTTTGATAATGGCTTTCTTGGAGCCGTAAAACAGACTTATCATGAGGAAGTTATTAACTTGTTTTTTCTTTTTTTCTGTGTTCCTGGCCGGTGTGTCGGCTCAGAATAGTGCTGACATGAAACTCTGGTATACAAAACCCGCCGGCCAATGGGTTGAGGCGCTGCCTGTGGGAAACGGCAGGCTGGGAGCCATGATATTTGGAGATCCGGCTAATGAGACAATTCAGCTCAATGAGAACACTGTCTGGGCCGGCCAGCCAAACAGGAACGACAACCCTGATGCCAGGGAAGCCCTGCCCCTTGTCAGGAAACTGATCTTCGAGGGTAAATACCAGGAGGCACAGGACCTGGTAAATCAAAAATTCATCTCAAAAACATCCCACGGGATGCCATACCAGACCGTCGGCAATCTTAAGCTTGCTTTTCGGGGGCATGATAATTACTCCGATTATTACCGCGAACTTGATATCAGCAGTGCCCTTGTGTCGAGCCGTTACAAAGTCAATGGCGTGACATACAAAACAGAAACCTTCTCCTCTTTTCCGGACCAGGTTATTGTAGTAAGGATCTCTGCCGACAAGCCCGGCTCGGTAAGCTTCTCCGCAACCATGGACAGGCCTTCGAAGGTACTGGTTACATCAAGAGGTAACGATGAATTACTGATGTCGGGAAAAACCAACGATTTTGAAACCGTACCCGGTAATGTTCAGTTCCGGGCCCTGATAAAAATCATTCCTTCGGGAGGCTCGGTAAGTTCTGCTGATACAGCCCTCAAAGTCGCCGGAGCAGATGCTGCAATGATATATATCTCAATGGCTACCAACTTTGTAAACTATGAGGATATAAGTGCCGACGCTGATGAGCGGGTTAATGAATACCTCAGAAAAGCCCTGGGGAAGACTTACAACCAGACGTTAAATGACCATATTGCAGATTACCGGAGATACTTCGACAGGGTAAGCCTTGATCTTGGCGTTACTGATGCAGCCAGGAATCCCACTGATCTGCGTGTGGAGCAGTTTGCCAGGGTCAACGACCCTCACCTGGTGGCGCTCTATTTCCAGTTCGGAAGGTACCTGCTGATTTCCTCATCCCGTCCTGGCGGCCAGCCTGCCAATCTGCAGGGCATATGGAATTACCAGCTGACTCCATCCTGGGACAGCAAATATACTGTGAACATCAACACGGAAATGAATTACTGGCCCTCGGAGCTTACTAATCTGACGGAGTTGAATGAGCCTCTTATACAGATGGTTAAGGAATTATCACAGACCGGGCGGCAGACTGCGCGCGACATGTATGGTGCCGGGGGCTGGGTATTGCACCATAATACGGATATCTGGAGGATAAACGGACCTGTTGACGGCGCCTTCTGGGGAATGTGGCCAATGGGCGGTGTATGGCTGTCGCAGCATCTGTTCGATAAATTCGATTTTAACGGAGATGAGGGGTTCCTGAGATCAATATACCCCGTGGTGAAGGAGGCTTCAGTGTTCCTGCTTGATTTTCTTGTCGAGGAACCTGAGAACAAATGGCTGGTGGTGACACCCTCCAATTCTCCCGAGAATGCGCCATCGATACATCCGAAGTATTCAATAGCAGCAGGGACAACAATGGACAACCAGCTTACCTTTGATCTTTTCTCGAAGACAATAACTGCTGCAAAAATACTTAATGTGGATGAAGAATTTGCCGCAAGGCTCGAA
Source organism: uncultured Rikenellaceae bacterium (assembly GCA_964426435.1). Lineage (GTDB taxonomy): Bacteria > Bacteroidota > Bacteroidia > Bacteroidales > VadinHA17 > LD21. The sequence continues at coordinate 20,688 of CAYRQY010000005.1, forward strand.
GCTGCACTGAAACGTCTTCCGCCGATGCAGGCCGGGAAATGGGGCCAGCTGCAGGAGTGGATGCACGACTGGGATAATCCGAAAGACAACCACAGGCACGTTTCTCACCTGTATGGCCTCTACCCGTCGAACCAGATATCACCTTACCGGACACCTGAACTGTTTTCAGCGGCCAGGACATCACTTGTTGCCAGGGGAGATGAATCAACAGGATGGTCGATGGGCTGGAAAGTCAACCTTTGGGCGCGCCTGCTCGACGGTGATCATGCATATAAGCTTATAACTGATCAGCTTTCTCCTTCAATTCCGCCCGGAGGTGGCAGGCAGAGAGGGGGTACGTACCCAAATCTCTTTGATGCACATCCACCCTTCCAGATCGACGGTAACTTCGGATGTACGGCGGGTATAGCCGAGATGCTTTTGCAAAGCCACGATGGGGCTGTGCATCTGCTTCCTGCCCTCCCCGGTGTCTGGGAAAAAGGCAGTGTGAAAGGTCTTAATGCCAGAGGCGGATTTGAAGTTGATATCGACTGGGAAAACGGCGAATTATCATCTGCAACCATCACATCACGCCTGGGAGGCAATCTGCGCATCAGGTCCCATGTGCCGGTGAAGGGAAAAGGAGTGAAACCAGCAAAGGGTGAAAATCCCAACCCATTCTATAAAACACCCGGCATAGCTCAACCAATCATAAGCCAGGAGGTACGTATTGCACCTGTAACCCTGCGAAAGATTTACGAATATGATATACGTACCCGGAGAGGTGAGATAATTGTAATAAGTAGGCGTTAATGAAATTCAGACTTGTTTAAAACCACTTCTTGTTCCGGAAGTAGATCACCATTCCTAGAGAAACCAGTACGATTATCAGCCATACCATTGCATACCCGTATCTCCATTTCATCTCCGGCATGTTGGAAAAATTCATCCCGTAAATGCCCACAATGAAAGTAAGGGGGATGAAAATGGTTGCCACAATGGTAAGTGTCTTCATTATCTGATTCATCCTGTGCCCCTGTATTGAAAAGAACAGGTTGGTGTTACTTTCCAGAGAAGACAGCAAAGCATCACAGCTTTCAACCAGGGTCAGGCATAAATCTTTGATTTCCAGAAAATATTTTAAGTGACGCTTTTGGATGAATTTACTTTCTTCCCGCTCAGTTATAAGAGTAAACTCCTTAATCGGAAGAATTGATCTTTTGACGAAATGAACAAACTTTTTATGGTTCTCAATAATGCCAAGTACATCTGGCGATGACATCTTTCTCATGTCTGTCAGATTAAGATTCCCAATTTCATTGTCGAGCAGTGTTATTGTTCTGAAATAATTGTCAAGTATTGCTTCGAGCATCGCATAGAGCAGGAAGTCAGAACCTCTCTCTCTTATTATCCCGAGGTCATCTCTAAGTCTTTGTCTTATGTGGTTAAAATAGTCCGCTTTCCTTTCCTGAAATGAAATTAAATATCTTTCACCGAAGACAAAACTGATTTGCTCCGTTACCATGTCTTTGTCGGCCGGGGTTATTGATTTGAGGGTTAAAAAGGAAAAACTTTCAAATTCCTGGAACTTTGGTCTCTGATTGATATCCAGGATATCCTGAATTGCCAGGGTGTGAATACCCTGCTTTTTACAGACGGATGCTATAGTATCAGGATCATTTAATCCGTAAACATTCAACCAGTAGTTGTAATTACCAGTTCCGAATTCTTCTAAATTATCCGGAGAAATACTGTTGTTTTCCAGACACTCCTCTCTATTGTATTTAAACTGGCTGATCTCAATTTCCTCAGTTCTTGGGTCACCTGTATAAATGAATTTGCCGGGATCTATTCTTTTCCTGTTTAGAAGATTGATCTTTCTGATTTTTTTTAAAGTCTCCATTTTTTGTCACGGTTGAATTGCTTTGGATGGCATGATATCCATGGCATGTAGTTAATTATTTGTGATCATTAAAGGTAAATATTATATGTTAAACAAGTATACGACTAATCGGTTAGTTGTAATTCTTTCTTTATTGGTAAGTTATGGGATCTCACAGACACTGAAATTCATATTCGGCACCTTCGGAGCTGAACATCAATTTTTGGCCTCCGGCCCCCCAGACCGACCGTGGGTTATTCACATCAGGCTCTTTCAGAGCTGACAGGTGAAACCTGGCTGATTCCGGATGTTTCGGAATAAAACAGCCTGGTTATGGAAAATTAAAATGGCTGAAGCTCAAATTGCCACCGCTGACACTCAGTTTCATAAATCCCGCGTCCTTGTAACCATCAACAATGGCATCCAATGAAATGTACTTTGTGCCGCCGAATTCCCTGTAATCTTTCTGATGATCGTGTCCGGTTATTACCATATCGACCTGGTGGACAATGAACAGTTCTTTTAAAGCATATAATTCTTCAAGGTTGGGTGTTGTTGTGGCAATTTTTCTGAACTGCAATATGTTGTTGTGTGTGAATATTACACATCGCCGGTATTTATGCCTTTCATTCTTCAGGATCTTCGACAGCCACTCATACTGAAGCTTTCCCAGTGTGCCTCCGGCAGTGTCGAGACAAATATAAAGATCGGACCCACCTGGTGTTGTCACAACAAAAAAGTAAGTGCTTGTGCCAAAGAGTCTCTGAAACTGCTTCCATCCGTCAAAATAGATGTCGTGATTGCCGGCAACCGGAAATGTTGGCAGAACATTCCAACCGGGCAGAGCTTCATAAAAGACTTTGTAGTCTACGGAATGGCCCGTGGTCAGATCGCCTGCCATAACTGCGGCAACAGCATTTCTGCTGATGGCTTCCCTGAAAAAATAATCCAGGTTATGGGTGGTACCCACATGACTGTCGGCCATCACATACACCAGATATTCATCGTCCTCAACGACGATTTCCCGGCCGGGATAAGCATTGTTCCAGGACATCGACTCACTGAACCTTTCATCGACATTTTCGTAGGAAAGGAAAAATCCCCGGAATTCAAATATCTCGCAGGAAGAACAGGCCAAAAGGAGTAAACCCGCCAGCAATCTTATATTCAGAATAGCTCCCATTGCATTCCTGTTCTGAAGTAGAAACCGAAAGAATCGGCACTTATATTAAATACTCCTGCCTGTTTATACCAGGACTCCGCAAAAAAGGTCAGCGGTGCCTTCAGCCTGTATTGTGCCTTTAATGCAACCATCGGGTTAGTGTCCTGACTGATCTGGAAATTATCTGCATTTGTTAATACAACGCCAGTGTTCCATTTGTGTTCCAGAGTTTTAAGATAATAGCTTACAAGGTACATCAGGTTCCATTTCTCCCGCAATTTTGTGTTTGAGTTTATTCCGTAATCTTCCGTGACCTTCATGGTAAGATGAGAAGTTCTGAAGTTGGTTCCCAACATGTACCGGAAGTGTTTTGTGTCGCTGTTTACTGCCACTCCCCAGTTTGTCTCGTGAATATGCCTGGAGATCAGATTGTACATGAATAATGCACTGGCTCTCCACGATATACCCTTTAATTCAAAAGCCCTCGAGATATTAAGGTATGCTCCGGAGAATACAATGTGATTATGATTCTTAAGGTTAAACTGATTTCCGTAAGCAAACCTGCTTTTCCCTGCCTGATATCCTGTACTCATTGCGGCCCTGGCAAACATTCCCTCCGAGACATTGTTCCTGCCCAGATCGTTGTAGGCAGTCAGATAAAGCTGAGCATCAAGTTTTTGCAGCAAGGGCAGCATCAGGATAATCAGAAAGAGAGTTCTCTTCAGCACTTTTCCTCAGTTTTTCACAGGTTTAGAGTTAAACGCGCTAATACTGATTTTTGTTGCATTTGGTTATAAGAATGGTATTTACATGAAGCTTTAACATCTCAGGGGTATTTACAGGCAAAAATTTACTTTACGAAGAAAGAATCCTGTTTTTTCATATTATTGTTGAAAATATTAATAGTTGGAGCCAGTCACTTAATATTAATCCCGTCTTAAATGAAAAGGTTAAGCTCTGTACTGAAGAGTTCGGATATATTTCCTGAATACCTCGATACGCCTGTAGGAAGGCTGCTGGAATATCATAATCTGAACCGTTCACCGGATAAATGCACAAAACCTGAATTGCTTATCGGGATGTGTATGGATAACAGGAAACATCTTCATATTCCCGACAATTTTGCATATATAATAAGGTCGGGAGGGGGTAATCTTCGTTACAGCGAATTCAAGGTTTCATATGCTGTTGCAATCGGTCAGGTCCGGCACATTGCCCTTATAGGTCATAATAATTGCGGAATGGTCAATCTGTTTTCCCGCAAGGAGAAGTTCATTGGCGGCCTTGTTGATAATGCGGGCTGGGAAAGGGAATGGGCCGAGGAACATTTCATGCACTTTGCTCCTATGTTTGAGATAGGCAGCGAGATTGACTTTCTGCTGAGCGAGGCAAAAAGGTTGCGGTTAAGGTACCCGAAGATCACAATCGCCCCCCTGTTTTACCAGATAGAGGATAATATGCTTTATATGATCAGGGAGTAGGGTACGGGGTATTTACCTGCCGATAGCCTGTCCCTTGCTGTCGCTCTCAATCTCAATCTGGCGACCTATCTTTTTGATATTTCTTCCTTTATTGAACCTGTAGGAATACTGGAACTGAAGCCAGCCTGAAAAATCAATACCGGTTATATTGGTCGATGTGTAGGCAGGTGTCTCTGTCACTATCTTCTGGTATTCTATTTGCTTCGAGAAAGGCAGAAGCCAGAACAGACCCAATGTGTGGTCTTTTAGCTGGTACTGTCCGCCAAAGCCATAAAGAGGAAGAGTATAAGTCTTCGATTGTGCATTGATATTAACTCCGTTGTACTGCAGGTAGGCAAAGAGAGTGATTTTTTTCTTCTTGTCAGGATTAACAAACGCCGTGCTCGTTATAGCATATGAGAAATAATCCTTTGCAGGTATTGTAAAAGTACCCTCGGCAAATTCATTGTAATGTCCTTTAAAGATTCTCGCACTGATATTTGCATACCATAGCATTGCATTAAAGCCTCCGCCTGATTCATAACCGTTCAGCAGGTTGAAAGGCTTCGATAATGTTGTAAGAGCACCGCTTTCCGGAGACCGGATTATGCTGTACCTGTTGCTCACCCTGTCGGAGAAGTATTCATAATAAATGAAAGGCGAAAAATAATTGCTGCCGAAATTCCAGGTATAGGTAAGCTGCAGACGGTCGCGGTAGTCGGGTCGCAGGTCAGGATTGCCCTGGGTGATATCGTACGCCTGGCCGACCCTGTAATAGGGATTCATAATGTAGATACCCGGGCGGTTGATTCTCCGGTTATATGTCAGTTTCACATTATGCGACGCTGATATTTTATACTGGATATTGGCGGCAGGAAGAAAACAGGAATAATCAGGTTTTGTAACAGAATCGGCCATTATATGACTGTTCTCAACCCGGAGTGAAGTCTGGAAACCGAACTTCTTTAAATTCATTGCAAAACCGGCATAAGCGGAATTCCTGATCTCGGAATATCGGAACAGGTTACTTTCTTCCTCTTTGTTTATCCTGAAATCGTAATCCAGTTCCTGGAAATAGAAGTGATAGCCTGCTTCAAGTTTTGAATTCATTCCAATGGGATGTACGTAGTCGAGTTTACCTGAGAAGTAATTCCGGTCGTTAAGATCGTCTTCAACTCTTGAATAGGTGTCGATAATGGTGTTGTCGCTGTATGGATAACGGGTATTTGAGAAAAAGTTTCCTGAAACGGATTTAAAGGTATAATAGCTTGCCTCAGCCGTGAATTCCCTTACAGGTTTTGTGAAGGTGCGCTTATAAAACAGAGAAAATGCTGTTTCATCACTTTGCAGTTTGCTTGTTGTGAGTGAAGTGATTGTGTTCAACGGGATATCACTTTTAAACAGCGTTGTGACAGCAGGAAAATCCACATTCTGGTATATTGGCTTGTAACTGATGTTAAAGCTCAGGTTGTTCCTGTTGTTCAGGTAGTAATCCATTCCGGCGTTCACTGAACCAAGCGAGACTTTTATCTTTCCATCGCCGTCAGAATAGGTTGCCGAATCAATTGCGGTGAAACGGCTTTCTGTAACCGGGTTAATATTGAGTCCCTGTGAAATATATGATCCGGTTAGGTAGAAGGTAATCTTGCCTAACGAATAATCGATACTGCCCTGCGTTACGCTCGTGACTTTATGAAAGGGTTTAAGGGCTTCCATAAAATTACCGCTGACCCCGTACCTCGCCTCTTTCTTCAGTATTATGTTTATTACCCCGTCTATATTACCCTCATATTTCCCCGACGGATTGTTTATTATTTCAATGCTCTGGATGTCGGTCGGAAGGAGCCTTGCAAGATACTCCCTGTCGCGTTGTCTGCCATCCACCTGGATTATAAAATTGGTGCTGCCGTTAAGAGTTATATTGTTCTGGAAATCGACAGTGACCTGGGGAATTTTCTTCATAAGATCATAGCCGTTACTCGTTGATTTTGAAACAACTTCAGGTATTGTATAAACTGTCCGGTCGACCAGTTCCTTTCCCTTTAACCGCTCGCCGACAACCATTACCTCATCCAGGGCTGTTGCGATTTCTGAAATGTATATTGTATCTACAGCAATCTCCTTATCGCCTTCGCTTATTGTTACTGCCTTTCCGGAAGGTTTATATCCAACGAAGGTTGCCCTGATGAAATAATCCCCTGGTTTAATTTTCTCGAGGATATAACCTCCGTCAGTCAGGGTAATTACACCAGTGACAACCGCCGAGTCGGAAGTCTGAAGCAGGGCAACAGAAGCAAACTGTACCGGTGTCTTGTCTTTTTCGTTACTGACATAACCCCTTATGTTCTGTGCCCTGAGGGTAACAGAGGCAGCCAGGAGTAAAACTGCAATACAAATTCCTGTCCTTTTCATGTCCGGTCTTTTCTTTTACTGTAAAGCTGAGATCTTCGTTTCTCCGTTGATATCCATCGGCATTTGCATGCTGAATCCCGGGGCGCTGATGTCAAGTGTTCCGGAAATGCGGGTTCTGGCACTCTGTTCCACAACCAGACCAGTGGTGATATCGATTACCAGGCTTGATCTGTTCATTCCTGTGAGATTATTATAGGTGACTGTAGCACCGGCCGACCTGATTGGAGGGGCATTATCTGCTGCCCTGATAACCGATTCGGCTGTAATGTTTGCGTTATTGCCTTTTATAGCGTCGAGACGATAGGTAGTGCTTATAGTCAGCAGCATCCCTCCGGAGTTAACCTGGTCAGATACAGCCCATTTATCTCCTACGCCAACCTCACTTCCGGGCAGGTGCCAGGTAAAGTTTCCTATCATTGCTTTCAGGTTATTTTCGCTGACAGCACCGGCTGCCTGGGCTTTAATGGCTGAAGCCAGAGGTTCGGTCAGCGTAATTGATGCAGTATCTTTTAAAACGATGTCGGACAGCATCTTTGCATTTACTATCTCGACAGGTTTGCCGGCATTATCAATTTTCGTATAAACAGCGTTCCTGCTCAGCCTGTTCATTATGCAAGACATGATATCGGAAGATTCGGAAGATTTGATATCACCTTCAACAGTTGAATTGATGCTGGTTATCTTACCCATTTGATTGGTATTTGTGATCAGGGTATCAAAACGCACCTCGGCTACGATGAAATCGGGTGTCATGTCCATCATTTTCATCGAAAAGATACTTGTTACCTTTGATTGCACAGTCTGTGTATTGCCGCTAACCGTCTGGTTAACTGTTTGTTCGGAGACAGACCTCAGCCGATACAGTTTGTTCTTTTCCGGGTTCAGCTTAAGGAGAACACCTTGTTGAGCCGTCAATACAACGGTAAAAAGGAGTGTTGCTGCTGCTAATAGGATCCTTTTCATCTTTCAGTTATTAATGGATTAAATGCAAAATTAACTCTTCCGAATCAGCCTCATCAGGATATTTCGGTGAGTGAATGATTTTAACCGGTGAGCAGTCAATAAATCCTGTTGACTCACATTTTCAGAAAGGTATGAAAAGCACAATAATGAGAATATTTTTCAGAACTTAATAACTATTCCGGGCCCATAACCTGTTAATGCGAATCTTAAGTCAGTTCTGGGTTTTACTGATGTTCTTGAAACTCCCAGGTTATATGTTCTTACCGCCTCCCTGAATTGTTTTATGGCATTCAGGGAAACCGGGATTGAGACTATTATAAGTCCGGCGCCGATTCCCGCCAGGGCCCAGTTGGGATCACCACCGGCCAGGGCTGTACCTAAAGGCCAACCTACCATGAATCCACCAGCTCCGCTCAGAACAGAAGCAAGTCCATTGGATGCCTGGGCTCCCTTAACTGTTTTATATGCCTGTTCGTTTGCCTCCATAGTTTTTACGACCTGGGGGACTGTAAGCCTCTTTTCATTGATGAAAAACTGGTAGCCGCCAAATGCCTTTTTCATTGTTATGGTATCTCCTGCAGTCTGGGAAAACAATAGGGGTATACCCGATAACAGCAATGTTAAACCGATGATAAGCTTTTTCATTTTTTTAATTTCTAAGAGTGTGTGGATATACAGGTAAAATTAAAAATAATTTAACATAAGCTAAATAAAAAAAATCATGCTGCAAGCCGGACACCACGTGCCCGATCTGCCTATGATTACCCCCTGAGTATCTCTATCATTTCAGTAACAGCCCTGGCATCTGCAACTTCTTTCACAGGTGATAGTCCGGCAAGTGCCCGCGAACTGTTGAGGTCATCGTCAGAGATATAGTCTTTCCCGATCAGCACAAGGTATATTATTGCAGATTTGATGGTGTTGGCCTTTACCCTGAAAGTATACGGGCTCGATCGTGCCGGGAAAATGTGGACATACCTTGTATAATGCTCATGATATTTCAGGGTCCATTGGGAATCATCCGATAATGGTACAATCCTGTAGCTCTTCCAGCTTCTTCCAGCCCACATCCCATATTCTTCCCTGGTCATGTATCCCTTTTCACCAAGGAAATCTGTGATTTCAGAAAATATTGATTCAGTCGGGAGATCCCCGTGATAAATATCCATTACACATGTCCCCAGGTGCTTAAGCTCTTTTTTGAAGGCCGGTGATCCGGGATATCTCTCCTCTTCCGCTTTGTTACTGATATAGCTTTTAATAAAAGGCAGATAATGTTTGAGAGGGTTGAAAATGATTGGTTCGGGTATGTACAGTCCAAAGTTCATGGCGGAGATAAATCATTAAGGTACGAAATTTCTTAAAAAACTCCATCATTATTTGACACTCTGTAAAAAAAATTAACTTTATAAACCTCAAACCCAACCTGACTATAGGAATATGAAAGATTCCAGAGAGAATTTCTTCAGGACCATCAATCACCAGCAGCCCGGCAGGGTTGTGGTCGATTTCGGGGCATCGCCGGTAACAGGCATTCATGTCGCTGTGGTGGAAAAACTCCGCGACTATTTCGGTCTCGAGAAACGGCCGGTGAAGGTAACCGAACCTTACCAGATGCTGGGTGAAGTTGACGATGAGCTTGTAAAGGAGATGGGGATCGACATCACAGGCCTTTCGGGTGAGAAGAATATGTTCGGGGTGGTGAACGACAGATGGAAACTCCACAGGACATTCTGGGGGCAGGAGGTACTGCTGCCGGGCGGATTCAATTACACATTCAGCGATAACGGGGATATACTGATGCACCCCTCGGGAGACACATCGGTGCCGCCAAGTGCAATGATGCCCAAAACAGGATTCTTCTTCGATGCCATCGAAAGGCAGGGGCCGATAGATGATTCGCAGCTCAGGGTAGAAGATAACCTTGAGGAATTCGGACTATTGACGGAACACGATCTTGAATACTGGAAGAGAAATATTGACAGTGTGCGAAACAGTGACAAAGTTGTACTGGCAAACTTCGGGGGAACAGCGCTGGGGGATATCGCACTTGTGCCTGCAGTGCAGCTTAAGAATCCTAAGGGCATAAGAGGGGTGGCCGAATGGTATATGTCGACTCTCACAAGGGAGGATTTTGTCAGGGAGATCTTTGACAGGCAGACCGATATTGCGGTTGAAAACTTAAGGAATCTCTATGCTGTTGCAGGAGACAGTGTTAATGTGGCTTTTATCTGCGGAACAGATTTCGGTACCCAGGACTCGACCTTCTGTTCTCCGGAGACCTTCGCACGCCTCTGGATGCCTTATTATAAAAAAGTCAATAACTGGATTCATGAGAATACCGGCTGGAAAACATTCAAACACTCGTGCGGCGCAATAGGAACATTAATGGATCTTTTCATCGAATCTGGATTTGACATTATCAATCCGGTCCAGATCAATGCCGAAGGAATGGACTCCCGCCTGCTGAAGAAAAAATATGGCGGCCGTGTGGTTTTCTGGGGAGGAGGTGTTGACACCCAGGGTGTTTTTGCATTCGGCACGCCAGCCCGGGTAAAGGAGCAGGTAAAGACCCAGTGCTCGATCCTGAACGAAAACGGTGGATTCGTTTTCAACACCGTTCACAACATACAGGCAAATGTGCCATTTGAGAATGTTGTGGCAATGCTTGAAGCTTTAAGGGAACTATGATTAAGAGAGTACCTGCTTATAACTGGAGCTATTTGTTAAGCATCTCGCTCATTTCGGCAATGGGTGGATTGCTTTTCGGGTACGACTGGGTTGTGATAGGAGGAGCAAAACCCTTCTATGAACCTTTCTTTGGGATAACCGACAACGTGACCCTGCAGGGATGGGTGATGAGCTGTGCCCTCGTCGGCTGTCTGGCCGGTGCAGGACTTGCAGGATGGTTCAGCGACAGGTTCGGAAGAAAGAGAATGCTGATCGTTGCAGCCTCATTGTTTGTGGTTGCTTCAGTTGGTACCGGATCTGCAGATTCGCTCAGCGCTTTCATTATCTACAGGATCACAGGGGGCATAGGAATAGGTCTCGCTTCCAATCTCTCACCGGTTTATATTGCCGAAATTACCCCGGCGGAATTCAGGGGTCGTTTTGTTTCAATAAACCAGCTGACGATCGTAATAGGGATCCTTGCAGCACAGTTTGTAAACTGGAGAATAGCGGAACCGGTACCGGCAGGCGCAACCTTTCAGGATATACTCATGTCGTGGAACGGGCAGACCGGATGGAGATGGATGTTCTATGCCTGTGCTTTTCCCGCAGGATTATTTTTCACCCTGATGTGGTTTGTTCCGGAAAGTCCCAGGTGGCTGGCCCGTTATGCCAGGAATCATCGGAAAGTTCATTCACTCTTTGAAAAAATGGGGGGACGGGATTTTGCCGACAGGGAACTGGCATCGGTGA
>CAYRQY010000006.1:0-23275 GCA_964426435.1 uncultured Rikenellaceae bacterium
GTTGTCTTGCCAGACTGGTTTTTTGAGAAGTATGATGCAACTCTTTTCTTAAGGTCCTTGGCTTTTCCCACGTATATGATCCTTCCAGCAGAGTCTGTGAACTGATAGACACCTGGTTTGTGGGGAAGCAATGTTACTATATGCGACGGATCGAGCGGCATGATAAATTGTGGTTTGGCAAAGATACTTAATACATAGTTTCAAAGTTCCAGAGTTTCAGGGTTTCAAAGTTCCAGAGTTTCAGGGTTTCAAAGTTCCAGAGTTTCAGGGTTTCAAAGTTCCAGAGTTTCAGGGTTCCAAAGTTTCAGAGTTTCAGGGTTCCAAAGTTTCAGGGTTCCAAAGTTTAAGAGTTCGGCTACGCCGTCATTCAGCGCTGCGCGGCGTCATTCATTGTCAATCACTTCGCTGCTTTGCCAGCCGTAGCATTTGCGTAGGCTGGTCAATCGTCCTCCTTATGTCGGACGTCATTTACTGCGCTGCCATCTATTGTTAACAACTGAATGACAATTGAATGACCAGCCTTCGTTATAACTTCGGCTGGCGAAGCCACCGAATGACTATTGCATGACTATCGAATGACCACACTTCGTTAAAACTTCGGCCTCCGGTCGTCGAAGTCGACCTACGGCCGACGAAGACGGCTGGCGAAGCCACCGAATGACGATTGAATAATTTCCGATTAAAAAACTAATATACTCGAATCATTTCATTATTTTTGTAAATAACATAATATACTCGAAAATGGTAAGAAGAGATATTTATCTTGACAGGATAACTCCCTATATCGATAAACCCATGATAAAAGTAATCACTGGGATAAGAAGGTGCGGAAAAAGTACATTCCTGAAACTTCTGATGAAAGAACTTGAGGATAAAGGTGTCAACCCTGCCAATATTCTCTACATCAATAAAGACTCCATGCAGTTTGACTTTATACGGAGCTACAGGCACCTTCATGATTATGCAGCAGAAAAGCTGAATTCTGTCAGGGGTAAGAGGTACCTCTTTATTGATGAGGTGCAGGAAATTGAACAATGGGAGAAAGCAGTTGCCGGTTTTTTTTCAGATGAGATTGCAGACATTTACATCACGGGGTCCAATGCGGATTTGCTATCATCTGACCTGGCAACACTCTTAACCGGAAGGTATATTGAATTTAAAATGAATACTTTGGTTTTTCGTGAATTTCTTGTATTCAGAAATAAATCATTTGCAGACAAGGGTGATGAGTTTACCCATTTCATGAAATACGGCGGTTTTCCGGGTATTCACAGTATGCTTTTCAATGATGAGGTTATCAATCAGTATATTAGCGCGATATACAATACAATATTACTGAAGGATGTTGTTTCCAGGAATCAGGTTCGTGATGTTGGCCTGCTTGAACGGATCGCTGTCTATATTGCAGATAATTGCGGCAACATTACTACTGCCAAGGCTATAAGTAATTATATCAGATCCCAGAAATTAACCTGCTCGCCAGATACGGTACAAAATTATTTACACTGGCTGACTAATGCCTATTTTTCTCACAGGGTAAGTCGTTTTGACATCAAAGGCAGGCGGCAGCTGGAACTTTACGACAAATACTTCCTGGGCGATTCAGGTTTCATCAACGCAATTCTTGGGGATAAATTACAGGATATTTCCGGTAAACTTGAAAACATCGTTTATCTCGAATTGATTACAAGAGGATATAAAGTCCACATTGGGAAATTGTATGACAGGGAAATTGATTTCATAGCTGCAAAGGGCAATGAGAAGATATACATTCAGGTTACATATTTACTGACTAATGAGGCTGTTATAGAAAGAGAATTTAGTGTTCTTGAGTCTGTAAGGGATAATCACCCTAAAATTGTGTTATCCTTGGACAGGCACTTTGGCAGCGAGCGAAACGGGATAAAATGGTTCAATCTAATCGATTTCCTTCTTAAGCCCGAACTGTAAATAAAAGCTGTATCATTCGGCCTGCGCCGCTTTGCCCTACAAAGATTTATCGAAGGAGGGTCATTTGAATGACTTATATTCCTCCAGCCGTCTTTTCTATTGTATCTAAAAGCAGTTGCAGATCCTCTTCGCTGGTAAGAGAATTAATTATCGTGACTCTGAGCCAGAGTATTTCGTCCAGTTCGGTCTGTACGATGTAGAATTTCCCATCCTTAATGATTTTGTCGCGGATAGCGGCATTGAGCCTGTTTAGTTCTTCAGCCTCCATGCCGTCAGGCCTGTACCTGAAGCAGACGATGTTTGCATCGGGCTCGAGGGCAGCCTCGAAGTTACCCCTCTCCTTAACCATTTCAGCGAACCTCTTAGCCAGTTTGTAGCGGCTATCGATGTAGTTGCTGAAAAATTCCCTGCCGTAGTATTTGAATGCCGTGAAGGCAACGAATCCGAGTGAGCTTTTAGTGCACTCCAGCGTCCTTTTCGCGCTGTTATACCATTCATTTTCAGTCTGTTTCTTGAAAAGATAGGATGCTTTCTGGGCAAAGGTCTCATATGACTGGCGGCCGTCGCGGAAAAGCACCATGGTGTTCAGTGCCGGAACCAGAAACATCTTGTGGAAGTCTATTACCACCGAATCTGCCCTTTCAATTCCCTTTACAAGATGCCGGTACTTATCAGAAAACAGGACGCCCATTCCGTGGGCGCCATCAACATGCAGCCACAGTTTGTGCTTCTCACAAAAATCGGCAATAACCTCAAGGTCATCGTATGTCCCGGTGGCTGTTGAACAAGAATTGGCAACAACTGCAGCCACTGAGATCCCCTTTCTGAGAGCCTCCCCGTAATATTCCTCCAGCAGGTTGGTTCGCATCCTGTAGCTCTTGTCATAGGGGACCTTTATCAGGGCATCGTTTCCAAGTCCCATGATCTTCACATTTCTGGCCACGCAGTAGTGTGACTGGTCTGTAACCATAAATCCGGTCCTGGATTCACTGACAACACCCTCCTCCCAAACATTGTAATTCGATTTTATCTGCCTGATTGCCAGCATTGCCGTAAGGTTACCTGCACTGCCACCGTGGGTGAAAATTCCGTCTGTATTTTCGTCATAACCAATGAGTCCGGAAAACAATCTGACAAGGTTTCTTTCCATTGCCATGGCTACCGGGCCCATCTCAAATACAGCAGCTCCGTTATTCAGAAGCGTGGTGCAGAGCTGTGCAAGAGCAACCTGCGGCAAAGGTGAAGTAACCTGGTGGCCAATATATCGGGGGTGGTGAAGATGATTTGATTGCTCGATAACCTCACTGATGTAATCGAAGAAGGATTCTCTGCTGCCCCTATTAAGGCTTGCGGCATAATGATCTGCCAGGGTGTCTGGTTCTGTCCATGGCAGAACCGGTGTGCCGGGCCTGCCGGAAACTTCCTTCAGGTAGTCGGAGAGGAGGTCAATAATCTTATGTCCCTCATGCCTGAATAATTCAGCGTCAAAAGGTGCTTCCCGGAAATTTTTCTTGATCATTCTGTTCAATTTATTAAAAGGCAGATGTCAGGGCTTAAGGCTCCAAAAGTAAGAAAAATATAAGGAAAGAAAGGGCCGCTTGAAACCCGGGTTCCTCAAACTTAACCGGCCCCCTAATATTAAATGGTATTAATAAACCTGGCGGTTACCAAAGGCGGCTGTCAATTCAACCTGCTTATTGCACAAACAATGGTACAAACTGAAACCTCCTGCCGTCAAAGAGTCCCCGGTCGCTCAGCTTGAGCTCGGGTATGACAAGGAGAGCCATAAAGGAGAGGGTCATAAAGGGAGCTGAAAGTTTGCAGCCCATTTCCCCGGCTTTTTTCGAGAGCATTTCATATTGGGAGGCCACTGTGCTGACCGGTTTATCAGACATAATTCCTGCAATGGGAAGCGACAGGCTGTTTATGTAATTCCCGTCTGCCACAACCAGTCCGCCCTTCATTTTAACAACCTCATTTATAGCGCCTGCAATATCGTTATCGTTAGTGCCAATCGATATGATATTATGGCTGTCGTGTGCCACCGATCCGGCGATCGCTCCTCTCTTCAGGCCGAATCCAGTTATAAATGCAACAGCAGGCGGTGAGTCATTATACCTGTCCTTTACGACAATCTTAAGTATATCCTTTGCGGTATCGGATTCTGGTATATCTTTCCCGGTTATTCCGACTATTATCTCTTTAGTGAGAATCTCGCCATCCAGCGCCTGAATGACTCTGATCTGAGAGCCTTTCCCCGCTGCTATCATCTGCTCGCCGGATACTTCCGAACAATTGAATCTGTTGGCGGCTTCTGCTCCGGAATATTCGAAAAGAACCCTGCCGCGGTCATAGACTTTCTGACCATTTATCCATGTCTCCAGAACATTCATCCTGGCCGGATCATCCACAACTATAAAATCGGCCGGGTCTCCCTTTCTCAGAAGTCCCGCTTCAAGGCCGTAGTGAGCAGCAGGGTTTATCGTGCAGCTTCTGATTACGTCGAAAAGGTCGTATCCTTCTGAGATTAACTGAGCGACGATCTTGTCAATATGCCTTTTTTCCAGCATTTCAGGATGCAGATCGTCGCTGCACAGCATAACCATATACGGCTGGGTGGCGATCAGATCCTTAAGCGCATTAAGATTGCGTGCTGCACTTCCCTCTCGAATCAGTATCTTCATCCCCAGCGATATCTTTTCGAGTGCTTCCGCCATGGTACTGCACTCATGGTCAGTCGTTATCCCTGCCGCAATGTATTTTGCCAGCTCTTCGCCTGTAAGTCCGGGTGAGTGTCCATCAACCGGCTTTCCCAATTGTTTTGCGATTTCGATTTTTCTCAGTACTTCGGGATCGTTGTGTATCACTCCCGGGAAATTCATCATTTCCGAAAGATATTTTACTTCCGGAATATGCAATAATTCCTCCACCTCTTCAGGACCCACAACAGCTCCCGACGATTCAAATGATGTGGCCGGCACGCAGGATGGAGCGCCGAACCAGAACTTAAGCGGCACTCTATTAGAATCCCTTATCATAAACCTCACCCCTTCAGTTCCCAGCACGTTAGCAATCTCATGCGGATCAGAAACAACCCCCGTTGTTCCACGTGAAACAGCAGCAACTGCAAAAGCGCCCGGAGTGCACATCGAACTTTCAATGTGAATGTGGGAATCAATCAGCCCTGGCAATATATAACAATCTGTGCTGATATCCTTCTGTACAATATCCTTAATTATCTCCCCGGCAATACTGACAATTCCGGGATATATCCTTCTTTTGTGTATGTCAATTATCCTGCCTTGAATTTTCATTTCGTCATGCAATAATAGACAAATATACAAACCTGTGGCGGTTTGGACCAGGGCCATTGCATGCAATGGCCCTACAATAATTTCATTCTATCAACGTATTTTATTCCAACGTTTTTATGAATCTGAATGTGTGATTGGATAATACCCAACCCATATTAATCTGCAAAATTCCTGTCATTTAAATGGGCCATTGCATGCAATGGCCCTACAAATATTTCATTTTATCAACGTAATTTATTCACATGTTGTTATAATTGGCAAAGGCCATTGCATGCAATGGCCCTGTTGACTCACAATTGACCTTGGCAAAATGTAAATTTTTATATTTTTACATTTCATTTGTAAAATTGTTCCACGTGGAACATTTATCTTCCCAGGTATAATAAAAGAATGCTAATGTCCGATGGAGAGACTCCGCTAATCCTCTGGGCCTGTCCTATGGTCGCAGGCCTGATCCTCTCCAATTTTTGCCTTCCTTCCGTCGAAATTGAAAGGAGCTCAGCATAGTTTAAATCTTCCGGGATCTTAAGCTTCTCAAGCCTCTTTATCTTTTCTGCAATAATTCTTTCCCTTTCGATATAACCTTCATACTTAATTCTGATTTCGGCAGACTCCAGAATCTCCTGCATATTCCCAGGTTTCTCTTCTCCCCAAATTCCTGATGATTCCAGCACTTCCAGCAATTCTCCAAGTTTCACCATTGGTCGTGCAGAAAGTGTTATTGCCTTTACCTTCTGTGAGATTTTTGTTGTACCCAAAGCTTCAAGGTAGCTGTTGATTTTTTCAGGTTCAACACTTGTTTTCCTTAGATATGATATAACCTCATTTACCATTCTTCTCTTTTGCATCAGATTATTCAGTCTCTCACTATCTGCCAATCCTAACTGATTTCCTTTCTCTGTGAGCCTCTCATCTGCATTATCCTGTCTCAGCATAATCCTGTATTCAGCCCTTGCAGTAAACATTCGGTATGGCTCATCAACTCCCTTTGTAACCAGATCATCTATAAGCACTCCCGTATAGGCCTCTTCCCTTCCCAGAATGAATTCCGCTTCTCTCCTAATTTTCTTTACTGCATTAATGCCCGCCATCAGGCCTTGTGCGGCAGCTTCCTCATATCCTGTAGTTCCGTTAATCTGTCCTGCAAAATAGAGTCCATCTATTTTTTTTGTTTCGAGGGTGTGATGGAGTTGTGTGGGCTGGAAGAAGTCATACTCTATTGCATACCCCGGTCTGAATATCTCCACCTTCTCCAGTCCCTTTACCTTTCTTAAAGCATTAAGCTGAAACTCCAGTGGCAGACTGCTGGCAAACCCGTTAACATAATATTCGTTAGTCTCCCATCCCTCAGGCTCAATAAACAATTGATGCGCTTTCTTATCCTTAAATGTCACGATCTTATCTTCAATACTAGGACAGTACCTTGGTCCGCGGCCTTTAATTATTCCCTGATACAGAGGACTGAATTTCAGCCCCTTTTCAAGTATTTCATGAGCCTCTTCGTTGGTATGAGTTACGTAGCAGCTTTTCTGTTCCTTTAATTCCAGTCCTTCATTCTTAAACGAAAATGTTCTTCTCTCCTCATCACCTTTCTGTTCCATCATTACGGTGAAATTGATCGACCGTCCGTCTATCCTGGCACTCGTGCCTGTTTTCATTCTTTCTACAATGAATCCCTCCCGTGCAAGCTGATCACTTAATCCGGCTGACTCCCTGTCTCCGGAACGCCCTCCGGTTACGCTGCTGAATCCGACATGCATAAGTGCATTCAGGAAGGTTCCATTAGTGAGTATAACCGCCTCTCCGAAAAATTTATTTCCGAAGGCCGTCTCAACACCAATAATTTTGCTTTTGTCAATTAAAAGCTTCCTCGCCTCCTCCTGCCATATATTCAGGTTATTTGTGTTTTCAAGAACTTTTCTCCACTCTGTGGAATATCGCTGCCTGTCGCATTGCGCCCTGGGGCTCCACATAGCAGGGCCCTTTGATCTGTTTAGCATTCTGTACTGAATCATGGTTCGGTCAGTTACTATCCCGCTGCATCCTCCAAGAGCATCTATTTCCCTTATTATCTGTCCTTTAGCAATTCCTCCCATGGCCGGGTTACATGACATCTGGGCCAGCTTTGTCATATCCATTGTTATAAGAACCGTTCTGACGCCCATCACAGCAGCTGCACGTGCCGCCTCACATCCTGCGTGGCCTCCTCCGACAACTATTACCTCATACCGGAACTCCATTCCTCTTTTATTTTTTTCATATAATGGTCTTCCCTTTCCCTCATTTTCTTCCTGTCGTTTTTATTTTCATCATCGTAACCGACTAAATGCAAAAGGCCGTGAATCATCACCCTTAAAAGTTCCGCTTCCAGAGTAACATGGAATTTAGTACTGTTCCTTCTGACGGTATCAAGACTAACATATATTTCTCCACTTGTCTGATTATCAATGCTATAATTAAAAGAAACTACATCTGTAAAATATTCTCTTCCAAGAAATTCCCTGTTAATCCTGACCACCTTCTCGTCGGTTGTAATAATGTAATTAAGGTCACCCGGTACTCTGTTTTCTTCCCTGATGACCTTTTCCAGCATTATCTGCAAATTCCTGCTGCCTCGTATCCGGTATTTTATTCCGTCATAAAAGATTTTTATTCTCAAGTTGCAATCCCCCTGAAGGTGAGTGTGACACTATTTCCCTTTTCGTTGAATTGAATTTTGTCAGCCAGCCTCGACATAAGGAAGACTCCTCTTCCGCTTAATTCCTCGATGTTTTCCGGTTTTGTAGGATCAGGTACTTCAGATGGTTTAAAGCCCGGACCTTCGTCAGTTACTGTTACAACCAACTTATTCCTGTCACATTTAATCTCCACATCTACAAGTTTTTCCGGATCAGCCTTATTCCCATGTGTTATTGCATTGTTTACCGCCTCCATCGTAGCTACAAGTATCTTTCCGTAATCGTCGGCTTTTATCCCAAGCGTCGCAGTAATCTCATCTATCGCTGTCTCTACCAACCTCATATTAGCCATAATCGATTCTATCTTCATTTTCTTGTAGAGTTTTGTCATGATTTCCCTTTTAACAATTAAAGGCCTCTATTTTTCTGCAATTTCTAATTTTTTTTCGAAATCCACAATTCCGGATCAAGTTTAACCTTTTCATCATATACCATGAAGGTGAGAACCGATTTATTTCCATTGTTTTTGTCACAGTATACACTCCCGATAATGTCTTTCGTCTCAACCTTATCTCCCTGCTTTATACGAACATCAACCAGATTTTGATACACTGTAAAATATTTTCCGTGGTTTATAATGACTGTCATGTTTGCCCCTGTGATTGAAAGAACCCTGGAAACAACTCCCTTGAAGACACTTCTTACAGCTGTCTGGCATTCAGAAGTAATGTTTATACCAGGATTGTCCTCAGTCACATATTTCAGGACAGGATGGTTCTGTAAACCGAATTTCGTCGTTATAATTCCTCTTTCCACAGGCCAAGGTAATCTTCCCTTATTTTCAGCAAAATTATCGCTGATAAGCTTCATTTCCGGCGTCAGATCAGCAATAACAGATCTCTTTCTCTCCTCTTCTATCAGTCTGGCAATTTCCGACTCAATTCTCCTTGCAATTCTTCTTTTCTCCTCCAGTTCCCTCTGAAGTTGTTTCTCCCTGTTTGTCAGATTCTGAACCAATCTGCTTGTTTTAGTCCTTTCGCTTTCGATAAGGTTTCTTTGTTGTTCTTCGTTCTTCTTCAGCTCAGAAACTCTTCCGAGGTCATTTACAAGTCTTGCCCTTGAGGACTCTATCTGTCCTTTTATCTCATAAATTATCTCTGTCTCTGCCCTTCTGAATTTCGCAGTCTGCTGAAGATACTTCATTCTCTTGTACCCCTGGTTGAAGTCCCTTGCAGACAGAATATATATAATGTCCCTGTTAAGTTTTCCGGTTTTGTATGAATTCACAACGGAGTTTGCATATTCCCTCTTCAGGTATTCGAGATCGCTCTCCATCATTTCTATAGCCAGTCTGTTTAAATCTATCCTCTCGTTGAGAAGATTAATTTCCTCCTGTAATCCCTTTATAATATTCTGTCTCATGCTGAGCCTGCTGTTTATCATTCTCAGGTCGCTGAGGGTTTCGCTCTTCTCCCTGACCGTAGTCTTTATTAAATTATCAACATATGATATCTCCTCAAGCGCTCTTTTTCTTTGCTCCTCAAGTTCAGCCTTTGTCTGTGCCTGTCCTTTAGAGAAGCTAATCAATATTATGAGTATTACTAATACAATTCTCACCTCAAAATCATTGGTTTATATTTGTTTCCCGGGACAAACTCAATTCTTCCCTCCCATGGGATTTCAATGCTCTTTATCTCCATTCTTATCTTAGCTTTATTATTCAGGTCTTCAGCCTCAATTCTTCCCGGAATCAGATGGTTTCCCTTTCTGATATAATTACTGTACGATATATCTATCCTTTCATTTCGCGCTCCCCTGAGGACTATCGCAGTAGCAAGCTTCATCTTTTCACAATCAATTCCGTAAATAATACTGCCGCCTTCAAATCTGTCATCAATTCTCATCAGGCCTTTCTGGCATTTTTGTCCTGTATTATTCCTTAAATTCCCCGGGTCATTTATTACTAAATCGCCTAATGCCGTCATAAGTACCTTTCTTTCAATTCCATATCTGTCTGCAAGATATACCGGGTCGCCATACATGATCCTTCTGTTAATCCGGTCGTTAACGAGAAGGGTATCATTATTCATGTAGATTCTTCCTATCTCTACACCTGTTGTATGTCTGAGCGTAATAAGCAGGGTATCCGGCTTTCTGAATTTAATTCCTGCAATAAATCTTCCGGACACACCATCAATATTGTAGAATATATCTGCCCTGCCAATGTTGAATCCATGGTTTGAGATATTGTTGCCTATTGCATTTCCGATTATTGTTTCAGCTGCAGCAAGCGAGTCAGTTGTTATCCTGGTCGATCGTCTTGCCGTGGAGCATGATACCAGCAGGTAAACAGCAATAAATGATATTAATATTACTTTCTGCAATTTTGAATTTCATTAATCAGGTGTGTCCTCCCGCTATCGAGTTTAATGGCGAATTCCCAACTCTTAATTGCTTCCTTACACTTTCTCCTCTTCATCAATATATAACCATAGTGCTCATACCATTCAGCATGAGGCTCTTCTCCCAGAGCCAATACCTTTTCCATATATCTTTGAGCCTTTCTGAGTTTTCCGTTTTTATACAGGGCCCAGGCATAGGTATCGAGGTAAGCGCTATTTGTGTCATCACGTTCTATAACAAATCTCGCCATTCTTTCCGCTTCTTTAAGCCTGAGGTTTACTTCCGTCAGGTAATATGCATAGTTATTTATAACTGTAAGATCTTCGCTGTTAATTTCCAGGGCCTTTTCGAACGTCTCGAAAGCCCTCTCGTAATCCTTCATCCTGTAATAAACATCTCCTCTTGAGGTCAGAACCTGGATCAGCATCTCCTTTTCATCACCGGCAAGAATCTCTGCCTTCCTCAGTTCGTTCAGCGCTGTATTGTATTCTCCGTTTTCGCTCGCTCCTGCTGCATACAGCATTTTCGCCAGAAAAGACCTGTTAAATCTTGTTGCAGCTTCTTCGCCCCTGATCATAAGGTCCTTATATCTCTTTGTACTGTAATAAATCAGCAAAAGCCGCTCCCAGGCAAAGTAGTTTTCCGGTCTTTCAGATATTATTTCCTCCAGCCTCAATGCTGCAAAATCAGGTTTTCCCTGTCGTTCATAAAACTCCGGTCTCAGCAGAAGAACAATATCATCGTTGGGGTAACTGGCTTCTGCAATCCTGACTGCCATCTCCATATTGTTGGCATGTTCTTTTACCAATTCTTCGATTTCAATCATGCCTGCCAGCAGTTCAATCTTATTCTCCCTTGATATCTTATCATTTAAAATAACAGTGTTTATGACAGCCATCAGTTCGTCGAAGTTTCGTTGCTCTATCATGAACTCACAGAGTGAAAGCTGCGCCTGTGGATTATCAGGATTCATTCTCAGCAATTCATCATACACTTCCGTCGCCATCTCCGGTCTGCCTTCGCTGCGGTAAATTTCCGCCAGCATCCCCCTGTACATTATCTCATCCGGGTTTTGTCTGATGAGTTCCTCTGTTCTCTCCCTTGCTTCCCTGAATTTTCCTTCAGCTATCATTGCTCTCGCAAATGCAATTGTAGATATCTCATTAACACCGTATTTGCTGTCTATCATATTGAAAATCCGTCCTGCCCTTTCAAATTGCTTATTCTCCGCGTAAAGGTTGCCAAGTGTCATAAGCAGGCCTTCATTCCCCGGATTGGCCTGGACAAGCTTCTCATAGTAATATATTGTGCTGTCTGTCAAGCCCTGCCCGTACATCAGCCCGGCCATCATGATCATATACCACTTGTTCTCCGGGGAAATTGAAATTGCTCTTGAGAGGTATCTCTTACTGTTTGCTATATCTCCGGTTCCTCCTAGGATTTGTGCCATTTGATAATAGGCGGCATCATTTAAGGGATTCATCCTTATAATCTGTTCGAGGTTCTTCAGCGCTTCTCCCGGATTACCGGTGAGCTTTTGCCTCATCGCCTCTGCCAGAAGGTACTCTTCCGCTGCTCTCTCATATTCCTGTGTTCCCTTAACACTGAGCATTCTTGGCACCATATTGCGGTTGCATGCTGTCAACAGCAGAATAAACACTATACCTGCTGCAATTGAAACACTATGATCAGTAATTCTTTTCTTCATTTCTTAACCTTGTTCCCTCTCTCCTCCCTGGATCTTGTTTCACCCTTTCTTCTTTTCGTCTTATCCTGCCTTTATTTTTCACTATTCTGCACCTTTGCCGGCTTTCTCAAGATCATTGTGATAACTTTATCCCTTTTCTGGGCATATAAAATAAACAGAATAATCATAAATGTGTTAACAACAATCTCCTCAGCAATATTTTTATAACTGAACACTCTGGCAAAAATCACCATGGCTACTGCCATTATAAAATACGGAATAATCTGTTTCAGATTATAATCGACCTTATAATTATTCTCAGCAAATGCAAAAGAGACGGCTATCATTGCCCCATATGCAGCTATATGGGCCCATGCTGCAGCCATATATCCGTAAACCGGTATCAGCATCACATTAATTGCAACTGTTATTACCACGCCAATAAGTGATATATAAACTGCATACTTTGTTTTATCGGTGATCTTGAACCAAATGCTATGGTTTACATAAATACCATATAAAAGATATGCCATGCTGATTATAGGTACAATATTTATCGCTTCCTGGTAATTCAGCGGTACAATGTTCTGTATTATAGTCAGGTAAAGGTTTAAAAACATATAGATTCCCAGCATAATTATTATGAAATACTTCATAACGAACGAATAGGTTTCCTTTGCATCGGGCCTTCCTGCCCTCTCAAAAAAGAACGGTTCCGCCGCGAACCTGAACATTTGGATAAACAGCGCCATCAGCACTCCGATCTTATAGGCTGCACCATAAATACCTACTACCGCATGTCCCGTCTCCTCCCCGATCATACGCCTAAGTATTACCTTATCGAGTACGTCGTTCACTGTTCCGCTCAGTCCGGCAAGGAGAAGCGGAATTGAATAGGTCATCATCCTTGTCCAGAGTGAATAAACGAAAACAAGCCGTGCCTTAAAAATTACCGGAATAAGCATTATCAGTGTTGCGCCGCTGGATATAAGATTTGCTGCAAACACATATCCCACTTTATATTCCGGATCATAAACCCTTCTGAACCATCCGCTGCTGTTCTCCCAGATTGTAGGAGCCAGCTTAAGAAGAAACACAACAAGTACGATTGTAATAATAACATTTATCAGCTTTATTATGCTGAACGTCACAGCCCTGTTTTCTTTCCGGAGCCTGGCGAAAGGTACTGCAGCAAATGCATCAATCGCTACTATCCCGGCAAACATTCTTATATAATCCCTGTTTTCCGGGTAATTCATAAATGATGAAACAGGTTCTATAAAAACATTTACAGCAGCCACAAATATCAAAGAGCTGATCAGAAGGCTAATAATCGCCGTGCTGTATACTTTATCCGGATCCTCATGGCTCTTTTGTGAAAATCTGAAGTATCCGGTCTCCATTCCGTAGGTCAGTATGACAAGCAGCAAGACTATCCAGGCATACATTTCCGTAATAATTCCGTAATCCCCCGTATTTACGAATATTCTCGTGTAAAAAGGTGTCATCACGGCATAATGAAGGAATCTCGGCACGATTGTTCCGAGTCCGTAAATCATTGTCTGGCCCGCAAGTTTCCTGACCTCGTTCATAACATAAGCCCCGCGTCAAATATAGTGCAATAAGCTAAAATGTTCACCCGATGCTCAATCAGAGCATAATTTGCATAAATTGAAAAGCTATATTACAATGAATCTCTCAAAGTTAAATATCTTTGCTGTCGGATTTACAGTACGTTATTAACTTAAAACATCTTTTCATGAACATTCTGAAAAAGTACGCCATTGCGGCCCTTGTCCAGATCTTTTTGCTTTCCTGCTCTGCACCTGCAGTCACGGACAATATTATAGTAGAGATTAAAACCACTCTCGGTGATATTAAGATAAGACTGTATGATGATACTCCCCTCCATCGAGATAACTTTATAAAGCTCGTTTCTTCCGGTTATTTTGAAGGAGTATCATTCCACCGGGTAATTAAAAATTTCATGATCCAGGCCGGGGATCCCTCCACGCGTTCCGGTCTGTCGCAGGAAGCCATCGATACGCTAAGGTCCTATACCATTCCGGCCGAGTTCCGGAAGGAATATTTTCACAAGAAAGGGGCCCTGGCAGCTGCAAGACAGGGAAATAATGTAAATCCTGAAATGCGCTCCTCCGGTACACAATTTTACATTGTGCAGGGAACTGTTCTTACGGCCGCCGACCTTGAAGCTTCTGAGAAGCAGATTGACACGAACATTAAACAGGCTGCCTATACACGTATTGTAAGTCAGATAACCGACAGCATACGTTTGTCGGGCTCTTCCCTTCAGCAGGCTGATATACTGGATCTTGCCAATTCACGAATGTTCAGTTACCTCAACTCTTCTGGCGATTTCACCTTTTCCCGCGATCAGCTCGATGCCTACCAGACCATTGGCGGCGTACCACGTCTTGACGGAACCTATACTGTTTTCGGAGAAGTAACCGAAGGTCTTGATGTAGTTGACAGAATAGCTGAAGTTGCCACAGGAGAAAGAGACAAACCCATTGAGGATGTCAGGATCCTGAAGATGAAGATTGTAAATAAATAAATTGAATTAATACTGTTTCCCGCATCCGGTCAATTTAAATTTATACCGGATATATCGATAAAAACTATGATCAGCAAGATAGAAGGGCTTTTAAAAGAGGTAGATTCCCTGCAGATTGGCAATACGGATGATCTGGAAGGGTTCCGTCTTAAATACCTGAGCAAGAAAGGGCTTATATCGCAGCTCTTTGACGATTTCCGCAATATTCCCTCCGCCGAAAAAAAGGAAGTGGGGCAGAAGCTGAACACTCTTAAACAGTCGGCCCAGGAAAAATATAATACATTACGTTTGCTTCTTTCCGAATCGCAGGAAAGCCTGCTTGTAACTGACCATACCAGGCCATCCAGCTCATTTTCCTTTGGTGCCCGTCATCCGGTATCGGTAGTGCGCAATGAAATAAT
Source organism: uncultured Rikenellaceae bacterium (assembly GCA_964426435.1). Lineage (GTDB taxonomy): Bacteria > Bacteroidota > Bacteroidia > Bacteroidales > VadinHA17 > LD21. Next base: position 15,009 of record CAYRQY010000006.1, read on the forward strand.
TTCAATTTTTTCGAGGATAGGTTTCACCGTATCAGAAGGCCCGGAAATTGAAAATGATGATCACGTTTTCAGCAGGTTGAATTTTGCACCTGATCATCCTGCCCGGGACATGCAGGACACATTTTATATTTCCAGGGCTTCTGAGGAAGACTCAAGTCCCGATGATATTCTTCTTCGCACTCACACTTCGTCTGTGCAGGTAAGGGTAATGCAGCGCATGAAGCCCCCTATAAGGACGATATCTCCCGGAAGAGTATTCAGGAATGAAGCCATTTCGGCAAGGGCTCATTGCATCTTTCATCAGGTAGAAGGTCTTTATATTGATGAGAATGTGTCGTTTGCAGATCTTAAGCAAACACTTCTATTCTTTGCAAGAGAACTTTTTGGCAAGGATACCCTGATAAGGCTCAGGCCGTCGTATTTCCCTTTCACCGAGCCTTCGGCCGAAATGGATGTTAATTGCAGGATATGCAAGGGCAAGGGTTGTAATGTTTGTAAATATACAGGCTGGCTGGAGCTGCTTGGTTGTGGTATGGTTCATCCAAATGTGCTGGAGGCCTGCAATATTGACAGCAACAGGTATACGGGTTTCGCATTCGGAATGGGGATTGAGAGAGCCGCAATGTTAAGATATGAGGTAAATGATCTCAGACTTTATTTCGAAAATGACATCAGGTTCCTCGGGCAGTTCAGCACTGTTTTTTAATTAGTCTGAACAAGAATATGGTTGCTTTTGTTTATATTTTACAGTATACCAGGAGGTTGTTATGAAACAAAATGATGTTAATATTTCTTTCTGCAACACCTGCGCTTTCAAAACCGGCAGTCTTTTCAGGCATCTCACAACCGAAGAGATTGAAATGCTGAATTATGAAAAGGATTTCAGGCAGTATAAGCGCGGTGATGTTCTTTACCATGAAGGTAACCGGATAAGTGGTTTTTATTGCATAGCAAGCGGTATAATCAAGGTATACAAAACAGGGTTCGACGGTAAAGAACAGATTATCAGGTTTGCCAGACCGGGAGATATTATTGCATACAGAAGCGTTCTCAGTAACGAACCGGCCTGCACCTCGGCAAAGGTTATTGAGGAGTGCAGGGTTTGTTTCATTCCATCAGAAATCCTTACAACTCTTGTCAAGACCAATTCCTCCTTTGCGCTTGAGCTTCTTAAGCTTGCCTGTCACGAGCTTGGGGAAGCAAACTCATTTATCACCGACATTGCGCAGAAAACGGTCAGGGAGAGGCTGGCTGAAATTCTTCTCCTTCTTGTCAATGACTTTGGTCTTGACAGCCAGAATTATCTCCAGATCTCACTTACAAGGGAGGAGCTGGCAAATATTGTCGGCACCGCAACAGAATCGGTTATCCGTCTGTTGTCAGAATTCAAATCCGATAAATTCATTGACCTGCACGGGAGAAAGATAATGATACTTAACCGCAGGGGACTTGAGAAGATAAGCAATGTTTTCAGCTAGGCCGGAGAATATTCTTTTCAGCTTCCGTATCAGAATAAAGTTCCCGTCTCATTATTGCTCGGGATCTTTCCAAGATGCCTGTAAGCATGTTCCGTGGCCTCCCTTCCCCTTGGAGTTCTTTTTATATAGCCCTCCTTTATAAGGAATGGCTCATAAACCTCCTCCAGTGTGCCGCTCTCTTCTCCAACCGCTGTTGATATGGTGTTCAGGCCAACTGGTCCTCCGTTAAATTTCTCTATTATTGTTGCAAGTATCCTGTTATCCATTTCATCGAGCCCGTGCTGATCGATGTTAAGTGCATTGAGGCCGTAACGGGTAATCTCTATGTCGATTTTTCCTGTCCCTTTTACCTGGGCAAAATCCCTGATGCGCCTGAGAAGAGCATTTGCAATTCGTGGTGTACCCCTGCTTCGCCTGGCTATTTCCGTCGCTGCAGGTTCATCAATTTTAATGTTAAGTATTCCGGCGGATCTCTTTACTATTCCTGTAAGCACCTCATAATCATAATATTCTAAATGAAACTTGATGCCGAACCTTGCCCGCAGAGGGCTTGTGAGAAGCCCGCTTCTTGTTGTTGCTCCTATGAGGGTGAAATTGTTTAGCGTAAGCTGCACGGATCTTGCATTAGGACCCTTGTCAATCATGATATCAATCTGAAAATCCTCCATCGCCGAATAGAGATACTCCTCGACTATCGGACTAAGCCTGTGAATTTCATCAATAAAAAGCACATCCCCGTCCTGCAGGTTCGTGAGCAGGCCGGCCAGGTCGCCCGGCTTATCAAGCACCGGGCCTGATGTAATTCTCAGATTAACTCCAAGCTCATTCGAAATTATCGCAGCAAGGGTTGTTTTTCCGAGTCCGGGCGGTCCGTGAAGCAAGACGTGGTCAAGCGCTTCTCCCCTTTGTTTTGCCGCCGTAACAAAAACTATGAGGTTGTCGAGTATCTGTTTCTGGCCCTTGAATTCGTCAAATCTGACCGGGCGCAGCTGTTTTTCAAATTCCCTGTCGTTAGAGGTGAGGCTCTCTTTCCTTATGCTGAAACTCTCTTCCATTAATGGTTTTAGGTAGGGCGGATATGATAATTATGAAGTTTTATTTAATGAGTCTGACATCCCTTTCCGGCAGGTTAATTCTGACCCCGTTGATACTTATTTCATCGTCATCCCTGTAGGTTATTGTAAGGACAATGTTCCCTTCCTCGTCATACTTCTTCCATGTCCTTATGCGGATGCCTGTTCTGTAATACTGTTCTTCCCTTATCCTGCCATTCTCGAAGTAGTAGAGATGCTGCCCATCGGGCGTGCCCTGGATGTAGCTTCCCCTAAAGCGTATTTTTTCTCCCGGATAATAAGATCTCCATGGACCATCCTTTAATCCTACAATATATCTGCCCTCTTCAGTGTTGTCTCCTGCATCGTATTTCCACTCCCCGTTCTTTTCACCATCAGTATAGGTGCCGGTTGCTATTATCTCCCCTCCCGGAGCATATTCGACAAATGCCCCGTCCCGCTGTCCCTGAAAATACTCCTCCTCCCTCAGCAACGATCCGTCGGAATAATACCATTTCCAGATCCCGTCAGGCCTGTCATTATTAAAAGAGCCTGTCTGTTCAACAGTACCGTTATTATTAAAGAACCTCCATGCTCCTGTTCTTCTGTTGTCGACATATTGCCCCTCCGCCTTAATCTTTCCGTCTTCAAAGAAATCCTTCCATCTTCCGGTACGGTTACCGGATTCGTTTACAATCCCTTCCGATAGTTTCAGTCCGTTGTCGTTATAAATGAACGAATTGCTTATCCTGCCATCAGTGCCGTATTCGCGGTGCACGCCTACCGGCACCTCATTTCTGAACGGACCTGAATATATAAGTCTTCCCGATTGATCATACCTGTTGATAACCTCGATATCCGGTTCGTCTTCAACCCTTGACTTAACTATGGATCCGTTGTCATACAACATTGTAAAGGACAGCCTTCCCCTTGCATCATATTCCTTGTAGTATCCGTGCAGCTGGTCGTCCTTATATGTCTTTTCAACCTTTATCGTCCCGTCCGGATAAAACTCTTTCCAGTCGCCCTGTTTTAACCTGTTTTGATCGGTTCGGTTTATTCTCTGTCTCGATATCAGAAAATCGTTACTGTATTCGAAAAGTGTGATCAGGTTGCCGTTATTGTCATACTCTCTTGCAAGTCCCTCTTTCTTTCCGTTCTTATAATAAACAACTTGCTGAGTTTTTCCGTCGGGAAAATATATATAGGCATTTCCTTCCCTGATATTTCCGGCATAAAGATCCCTTGACCAGATATATAATCCTGCAGCGGGGTCTTTTTTGTATTTCAGGTTATATCCGTTCTTCTTCCCGTACAGATAACTTATTTTCTCTGTCGTATCACCGGCCTGATCGTAAAATACCCAGATGCTGTCGAGCATAAAATTGGTATATCTGCCTTCCGATTTCTTTACACCTGTTACATAATAGCTTTTCCAGAATCCCTCGGGCTTTCCGCTCCTGAGGTTACCTTCGCTTGAAATTGCGCCGTTCGGATATCTGAAGACCTGATAACCGTCAGTCTGACTTACTGCTGTATGAGCTGCAAAGGACACAAACAAAACTATAAATATCAGGATTCTTGCTTTCATGGTTAAAAACCTGCTTTTTTCGAGATCTCCAACATTCTTTTAATCGGTTTTTGAGCTTTTATTATTGTCTCATTATCTATGTTTATTTCAGGTGTCTCATTAAGAAGACACCTGTATATTTTTTCCATTGTAATCATTTTCATAAAGTTACACTCGCTGCATCCGCAGGTTGAATCTCTGGGAGGGGCAGGAATATATGTTTTTTGAGGATTTTCCCTTTTCATCTGGTGTATAATCCCTGGTTCCGTGGCGACAATATAGCATTTTCCGTCGTCTTTTGCCGTATAATTCAGCAATGCCGAGGTAGACCCGATAAAATCTGCAACCATCCTGACCGGCAGTTCACATTCGGGGTGAACGATAATCTTCGCATCAGGATTTTTCTTTTTCAGGTCGAGAATTGCTTCAAGAGAAAATTCTTCATGAACATGACATGTACCATTCCATATCTTCATGTCCCTGCCTGTTTTATTCATTATATAATTACCCAGGTTTCTGTCGGGGGCGAAAATAATTTTTTCATGCTCGGGCAAAGCTTCAATTATCTGAACAGCATTTGAAGATGTGCAGCATATATCCGACAATGTCTTGATATCAACGTTTGTATTGACATATGTCACGACTGTCCTGCCCGGATACTCTTCGATGAATTTTCTGAATTCTTCCGGAGGGCAGGAATCGGCAAGTGAACATCCTGCATCCTGATCAGGAATAAGCACCTTTCTTTCAGGAGCAAGAATTTTTGCTGTTTCAGCCATAAACCTCACACCTGCAAACAGTATTATATCAGCTTTGGTCTCAGCTGCCTTTTGTGAAAGAGCCAGGCTGTCTCCTATAAAGTCTGCGATATCCTGAATATCTCCTGTCTGGTAATAATGAGCCAGAATAACTGCATTCTTCTCCTTTTTAAGCTGCTTTATTCCGGTTGCATAATCTTCTGATAGTCCCTTTGCCATTCCGTTAATTGATCATACAATTGGTTTTATTAACACAATTAAAAAAAAATCTTATTGAAATTAATTTTATCTTTTTATTGGTAATATGCTGTTAATAGTGTTAAAAATATTTTCCGAATTATCTTGCCATTTAAGTAATTGTCAGCCGGTAAACATCTTCTGAACAGCTCAAAAAATATACCAATTTTGAAAATCAATTAATTACTCAAGTAATTAACAACTGTTAAGATAGAATTGTTGATAATCAGCCAGGAACAAAATTAAAATATTTGAAGTTCATTACCGGTTAAAAAGTCAGTTTTATTTTTTGAAAAAAACAGAAGTCAATAACAAACATGCGCCTGAAGAATGTGTATTGTTGATAAAGAGTAAGATTTCAGATTTTTTCTGATGTTTATTACCTGCAATATCAACAAGGTAAAATTACCGGTTCAGGGAACAAAAGTGACAAGTTTGTGTTAATAAGGATATAAATATATTTTTTTCTTTAGAAAAGAATCTTTTTATTTTGCGGTCTGAATGATTCGTAAAAGAGAAAAAATGGATAAACAGGTTAAAGTTGCGATAGTGTCTGATCATGCAGGATATTATCTTAAGGAAAGGATAGTTGATTTTTTGAAAAGAGAGGAATATAAAATAAAGGATCTCGGCACTTTTTCACCGGAGCCTGTTGATTATCCTGATTACGGGCACCTTCTGGCAGAAGAGGTAGTGAAGGGTGAATATGGTCTTGGGATTTCAATATGCGGAACGGGTAACGGAATTAACATGGTGGTGAACAAACACCAGGGAATAAGGGGTGCTTTATGCTGGAACGAAGAGATGGGTCGTCTGGCGCGTGCTCACAACGATGCCAATATATGTGCGATACCCGGAAGATTCATTACAGAACCGGAAGCGTTTTTAATAGTAAAGACTTTTTTGTCAACCCCGTTTGAGGGAGGCAGACATTCCGGCCGAATAGAAAAGATACCATTAAAGTTATTCTGATATGCTTTCAAATTCCTGCAGATATGCAATAAGGGCAATGATTTATATTGCCAGCCAGCCGGAAGGACCGGACAAAACCGGGATCAGGCAGATCTCAAGAGACCTGCAGCTCCCGACACCTTTCCTTGCGAAAATACTCCAGCAGCTTGTAAGACATAAAATACTAAGTTCATTAAAGGGGCCTCATGGTGGTTTTTCTCTCCTTAAGGATCCCATGGCAATCACGCTGTATGATATCATAAAAATCGTTGACGGAGAAGATATTTTCACAGATTGCATTGTTCACAACGGAACATGCACATGTGTTGACAAGGAACAGAAACCCTGCCCGGTGCACGACGACTATGCTGAAGTGAGAGCCGGCCTTATAGACCTTTTTAAAAGGAAAAACATATACGATCTTGTTGAGGAGGTCAGAAAATCAGGGGAAATCTTTATATGATGTCCTGGTGGTGATGGTATGGTTTAATTACGAGCCATAGAAAGATTGCTGCCACAATACCGGAACAGTTGGCAATAAGATCGAAAAGTTCACCCCTGCGGTTAATTATCTGAATACCAGATTGAAGAAATTCTATTCCCGCCCCAAAAACAAAGGGGATCAGTGAAGCCATCAATAAAATCCTGGTGTTCGTAAGTGAATTGCGGTGTTCGATTATTATAACGGCCATAAAAAGGAAATAGAACGCGAAGTGGGCCAGTTTGTCCATGTACGGTATATTGATGAAACTGGTATCGCCAAATGTCTGTGAGCTTGTCAGGCTCAGAAAGAGGATAACCAGCGCAACAATTATTGAGAATTTATTCCGGCGTATCATTTTTAACATTGGTGCAAATATACTTATTAACATGACAATTTATTTTTATATTTTTAATGGATCCAATTTTAACTGATGGCGGGAGTATACGTACACATACCTTTCTGTAAAAAATTCTGTTCCTATTGTGATTTCTATCATGTAGTATCAAAGGGTGATCACTCGGCATTTCTTGATGCTCTTGCAGGCGAGATTGAAGCCAGAAAGGCATATATAGGCGACGGGAAGATATCTACAATATACCTGGGAGGAGGAACACCGTCGGTTCTGACAGTGCCGGAGCTGGAAACGATCCTTGCATTGGTCAGATCAAAATTCATCATCAACGATAATCCGGAAATAACCGTTGAACTTAATCCCGATGATGTTAATCCGTCTTTGCTTTCGGGTCTGAGAGGTCTTGAAGTGAACAGAATCAGCCTGGGTGTTCAGTCGTGGGACGACCAGTATCTTAAGCTTCTGAACAGAAGGCATGATGCCTTCTGTGCATCTGAAGCACTGAGTCAGATATTCAGTGCGGGATTCAGCAATGTAAGCATTGATCTGATATATGGTATTCCGGGTATGACCAGCCGGGAATGGATTGAGAACCTTGAAACAACCTTCTCAAAGGAGATAAAACACCTTTCCGCCTATCATCTGACAGTCGAAAAGGGGACACAGCTTGCAAAGATGGCGGAGAAGGGACTTTTGCAGGAGACCGAGGAGGAGGAGAGCAACGCACAGTTCAATATACTGACGGAAAAAGCAGAAGAGGCGGGTTTTCAGCAATATGAAATATCAAATTTTGCAAAGCCGGGATTTCATTCCATACACAACACCAATTACTGGAAACAGGTAAGCTATATCGGTCTGGGCCCGTCAGCCCATTCATTCAACGGTTATTCACGCCAGTGGAATGTCCGCGACCTTAAAGAGTATATCAGGGCAGTCAGGTCCGGCAAAACATTCTTTGAGAGAGAGGAGCTCGACAACCGGACAAGGTTCAACGAATATATCATGACATCGCTCAGGACAATGTGGGGCCTTGATCTCGATTATGTAGAGAGTGTCTTTGACAAGGAGGGTTATGATTATATTGTAAATCTCTCTGACAAGTACATACGTTACGGCATGATGAAGTACGAAAAAAATACCCTGGTGCTTACGAACCAGGGTAAAATGATATCAGACAATATTATATCCGAGATGATGATATCGGGCAAGTAATCACCTTCTGCTCAGCATAAAGGTAGACCGGCCGATAAGGTTGTTTTCAAGATAGAGTTCGACGCTGTAATTGCCAATCACAAAATCTCCGGTGTTATCAACAAAAACGCACATTTCAATATCCTGGTTCATGTAATCCACAAGCCTGCTGGCTGAGTAAATCAGGTTGCTTC
>CAYRQY010000006.1:23285-25367 GCA_964426435.1 uncultured Rikenellaceae bacterium
ATTATCGGGACTTGTTGTAATGACCAGTGAGTCGGGGCGGATCACCCTGAGGAACACCTCTTTTTCGCCAGCCCTCGCCAGGGGATTTTCCCTGAGAGTGAAACAGACCCTCAGCTTATTCAGCAGGCTGATCCTGGCCGTCTCTTTCCTGTTTTTATTAAGGGCTACCGTGTTGATATCCTTTGCCTGAATCACGGATGCGATTTCAACCTTTGCACCAAGCTCCTCCTTCACGCGTGAGAGTTCTATATTTGTGGTTTCCACGGCTGACATTTTCTGCCTTATCTCGACATTTTCCGCGGTAAGCAGTTTATTTCTCGTATTAAGGGAATCGATCTGGACAATGTAGCTCTTCATAATATCTCTCATCGTGTTGATCTCGGCCCTGTACTTTTTAATCAGCTGGGCATTTGATGCGTTGATGGACAAGAGCTGGACAATCCTGTTCTTCTCTTTGTCAAGACTTGCCTGAAGCGTATCATTATTTGCCACCATGGTATCATAGGCATGTACCATCATACGAAGTTCGTTGGCAAGAGAGTCTTTTTCATACGTCAGAACGGCCTCCATTTCAATCATCTTGTTCCTCTGGTCGAAATACATGATCACAATAAAGATCAATAGTGCTGCCAGAATGATTGACGTAGCTATCATTGCAATGGGCACACTTTTCTTTTCCGGCTTTTCTACCGTCAGGTTTTCTCTGAGCTCTGTCATTTATTTCGTTCTCTTTAAATTGTTTAATGCTGCAAAATTATATAATATCCCGATAATTTTATTAAATCCGTTTCATTGATTAAATTTACAACCTCATCCTTTATTTTAAAATATTAATATTCAGTTATATGAGTGGTTTTTTTGGTGTGGTTTCAAAGAACGATTGCGTTGAGGATGTGTTCTATGGAACTGATTATCATTCCCATCTGGGGACAAAACGAGCGGGAATGGTTTTTATTGTACCGGGAAAGGGATTCCGAAGGTCGATACACAATCTTGAAAATGCGTATTTCAGAAACAAGTTTGAGGATGAGCTGGCAGGATTTATGGGAAAATCGGGCCTTGGAATAATAAGCGATACGGACCCTCAGCCAATATTGTTCAATTCACACCTGGGCCGCTTTGCAATAGTAACGGTAAGCCGGTTATTGAATATTGAAGATCTCGAAGGCAGGTTCCTTAATAAAAAATATCATTTCACCGAGAACTTTGAGGGAAACATCAACCCGACCGAGGTGGTTGCTAATCTGATTTGTGAGCGGGATGACTTTGTATCAGGCATTGAGAACGTTTTTGACAGCATAGAGGGATCGTGCTCCCTTTTGATACTTACCAGTGAAGGTATTATTGCTGCCCGCGACAAGCTTGGCAGAACACCCGTGGTAATCGGAAGAAAAAAAGATGCCTTTGCCGTGGCTGTTGAATCAAGTTCCTTCCCCAATACGGGTTTTGGGCTTGAGTATTTTCTTGGCCCCGGCGAGATAGTATTTCTGAACAGCGAAGGAATTACCACACTGCGTCCGCCGGGCGACAAATTGCAGATTTGTGCCTTCCTGTGGGTTTATTACGGTTATCCGCCATCGTTCTATGAAGGAATAAATGTTGAGGAGTGCCGTTACAGGTGCGGAGCTGCCCTGGCAAGAAGAGACCAGGTTACGGCTGATTTTGTCTGCGGTATTCCCGATTCCGGTGTCGGCCATGCAATCGGATACGGCAATGAGAAGTGTATACCTTATAAGCGGGCTTATTCAAAATACACTCCTACATGGCCCAGGAGTTTTATGCCTCAGGATCAGGCCCAGAGAGACCTTGTCGCGAGGATGAAGCTTATACCGAACCGCGACATTGTAGGCGGAAAGAGAATGATCTTTCTGGACGACAGCATTGTAAGGGGAACACAGCTGAAGGACAGCACGGCCGACCTGAGGAAACAGGGTGCGGCAGAGGTCCATATGAGAATTGCCTGTCCACCGCTTCTCTTTCCATGCAGGTACCTGAATTTTTCGCAGTCAAGAACACCGCTGGAACTTGCCGGGAGAAAAGCAATTCACCAGATGGGGGGAAACGGGGATGATTTAGGTGAAT
>CAYRQY010000006.1:25377-31828 GCA_964426435.1 uncultured Rikenellaceae bacterium
ATCCCGATACTGAAAAATACAGGCAGATGGTAGCAAAAATAGCCAGCAATCTCGACCTTAATTCTCTTATGTATCAGCGTCTTGACGATCTGGTGGAAGCAATCGGTCTTCCGAGAGAGAAACTGTGCCTTCATTGCTGGGACGGATCGGGATACTGCTGATGGCAGGGGGCAATATTATAAACTTAACAGAAAAGAGGAATTATATGAAATATATCGGAGCTCATGTGAGTGCTGAGGGGGGTGTGCAGAATGCACCGCTGAATGCACATAAAATTGGTGCAAAGGCTTTTGCTTTTTTTACAAAGAATCAGCGGCAATGGTTTTCTGCTCCGCTGTCCAGGCAAAGCATATCGGAATTCAGGAACAATTGCGAGAAGTTAGGCTACCAGCCATTCCAGATTTTACCTCACGACAGCTACCTGATCAACCTCGGGCATCCCGAAAAAGAACCACTGGATAAATCGAGAGCTTCATTTCTTGACGAAATGAAACGATGCGAACTGCTTGGACTCGACAGGCTTAACTTTCACCCGGGAAGCCATCTTAATAAGACCGAACCAGAAGAATCGCTTAAAATAATAGCAGAATCCATAAATATAACACTCGGCAAAACATCCGGTGTGATTGCCGTTATAGAGAATACCGCAGGTCAGGGAACCAACCTCGGGCATACATTTGAACAGATCAGTTATATAATCGAAAGGGTTGAAGATAAATCGAGAGTTGGGGTTTGCATCGACACATGCCATGCATACACTTCGGGTTATGATGTGAAGTCGGCGGAGGGATTCAGGCGGACATTTGAATTATTTGATCAGATAATTGGTTTCCAGTATCTTAAAGGAATGCATCTGAACGATTCAAAAAAAGATTTTGCCACACGAGTCGACCGGCACGAAACCCTTGGGAACGGCTTCCTCGGAGAGGATTCTTTTATTCCCCTGATGAACGATCCCAGGTTTGATAATATGCCTCTTGTTCTTGAAACGCCCGACGAAAACCTCTGGGAGACCGAGATTAAAATGTTGTATGCCCTGATAAGATAACCTATAGCGGGAGAAGTTTCCTGGTTTCAGGGTCTTTAAGTTTTTCTTTTGTTGCCTTGTATCCTATATTGAATACTTCCTGGGATTTTTCAGGATCGAGAATAGCATAATTCCGGAGTTCGGGTGGTGCAATAAAAAGGTCGAACCGTTTTGATTTTTCGTTGATTTCCCTCGACATACTCAGCATGAAAGTTCTTTCAGCTATCGGGATAAGGCTGGTGAAGGACTCCTCGTAAGCTACGGGATTGACAAACGAGCCAATTATGAACCTGCATTTTCCCTCAATCGGTTTAATTGGAAGATTGTCGAGAACACCGCCGTCGACATAACAACTATTATTTATCCTGACAGGTTTAAAGAGTACCGGTATGCTTGCGGAGGCTATTACGGGGAGCAGGAGATCTCCTTTGGAGAAATATTCGATCTTGCCGCTGTTAAGGTTTGTTGCGGTAACAAAAAGAGGTAACCGGAGGTCCTCGAATTTTTTCGCTCTCAGGCTTTCTTTCAGTATTCTGATAACTCCTGATATCTGAAGAAGTCCTTCCCTGGGAACGGTTGGCCTTATATAGCTTAACCTGCTGTTGGAATTCATGATCTTCAGGATCTCCTTCGGCCTGTAACCGTCGGCGTACATCACCCCGGCAAGAGCTCCGGCACTGGTTCCCGAAATTATATCAGGATATATCCCGGCTTCGTTGAGAGCCTGCAGAACACCAAGATGAGCAAACCCTCTTGCTCCTCCTCCGCTCAGCACTATTCCGAAATTAAACTGTTTTTCCTCCATGGCAACGTTTTTCAAATGCAAAGACGGCTTTCAGGCCTGATAATTTGATTTAATCTCCATTGGTTGTTGACATTTAACTCCCAAACGAACGGAACAACAAATATAGTAACAGCAGTTCAAAAAATGAAAACCTGTTATGTTATCTTGAAGCGATTTTCTACTTTTGAGGAAGTCATTAAATTTATGTAAACAACACACCATGCAATTCTTGCTGATAGCATATGACGGCACTGACGAAGGTGCCACTGAACGCAGGATGGCTGTAAGGCCGGAGCATCTCGAAAAAATATCCGAACTCAGGAAATCGGGAGAGTTCCTGTTCGGGGGAGCGATACTGGATGATGAAGGAAGGATGATCGGTTCGATGATTTTATATGAGTTTCCCGACAGGGAGTCGCTTGATGAGCGCCTGAAGGACGAACCATATATAACGGAAGGCGTCTGGAAGAAGATAGAAATCAAACCATTCAGGCTGGCTCGTATTGAGTAATTGAAAAGTAAATAATTAAAAATAAGCAGATTATGAAAAAAGTCCTATTTTTTACAGTTGTTTTTTTGTTTTTCGCAGGCACTTATGCACAACAAAAAAGCATTCCATACAAATTTGAAGAGCTGACAGCGCCGCAGTTTGTAAAGGCTGTTGAACTGGCGGGCGGTGTCTGTGTGATACCCCTTGGCGTGATGGAAAAGCATGGTCCGCATCTGCCGCTGGGAACTGATGTGTTTGAATCGCGGGAAAGGGCATTCACGGCGGCTCAGCTTGAATACACCGTGGTTTTTCCTCCCTATTATTTCGGCCAGATCTTTGAGGCACGACATCAGCCCGGCACACTGGCTTACAGCAACGAATTATTATGGAAATTGCTCGAAGAGAGCTGCAGTGAACTGTCAAGGAATGGTTTGAAAAAGATCATCCTTCTTAACGGCCACGGAGGCAATACAAGTTTCCTGCAATATTTCTGCCAGTCGCAGCTTGCAGGCCGTAAGGATTACATCGTGGTTCTTTTCCAGGCCGGGGCAGATGCTGAAATGGACAAGGAGATCAATGCACTACGGAAAGGACGTCTTGACCAGCATGCAGGTGAAAGGGAAACTTCGGAAATGTTCTTTATCAGGCCGGATCTTGTTGACCAGGCTGTGATAAAGAACGAGTCAGGTCTCGACCAGGGAAGACTTAACCAGTTGCAGAACGGATATACTGGAATATGGTGGTATGCAAGATTTCCGAACCATTATTCCAGCGATGTGGCTGAACCAAACAGGAGGCTTGGAGAGCTTCTTATACAGAGAGATGCAAAACAGCTTGCTTCCCTTATCAGATATCTCAAGGCAAACAATACCATAGAACAGTTACAGGAGGAGTTCAACAAGAGGGCCGATAATCCCCTTTTACCTGTCCGCTGAAATTTTCCTCAGGCAGCCCACTGGATGCCGCCGGAAGCATGCGACCTTGCCTGACAAAGCTAATATATAAAGTCATGTTGTAATTTCTGAAAAGAGTTATATTTGTCATCTGAATAAATAAGCTACCCTGTTATGAGGCTGATGAGGAAAACAGGCCGTTTTGTTATTCCGGTTTTAATGATAGTCGTAATTGGCTTCATTGCCAATTCGACGATTAACCAGCATTATCACCGGCTGGCTTGCGGTATCCTTGTGAAACATTCCCATCCTTTTGAACACACCAGTAACAGCTCGCCTGTTCAGGAACATCAGCACACAACATCAGAATTCATCCTTTTTGAACACATTACTAATATTGGTTCTTGGATTAGCCTGGTGTTCTTTTTGTTATTGATCCTGATTTTTACCGGTCAAAGAATTATGTTGGCTTTTCCGGTATTTCGAAAGAAATCCGGCTATTATTTCACATATAATTACCGCGCACCCCCCTTGTCCTTTTTGTGATTACCCGGGCAGCAATTGTCAGCCCATTTACTGTCCTGATATTCAGGCATTTTGTTAAATCACAAAAGGAATCAGAATGAGGAAATGTATATCAATATCTTTTATCTTCTTGTTTTTATTATTATGCGGGGAACTTCAGGCCCAGGATAAAGGAATATCCGGCCGCTTGCAGACTGATTCCCTTGAGCTGTTCAGAAAGGAGCTGAGAATCCTGCAAACCAAATTTGAGACAATCAGTCTGCGTCTTGACTCAATAATTTTTAAAATTAGCCAGGAAGATGATAAAAAGAGCCACGAAAATGATCTGGCACAATTGTTAATTGATGCAGAGAGACTTGCAGAAAAGGAAAAAGAGCAGGAAGAGAATCTCGCGAAAAAATTCCAGAGCGGTGTCCGCCAGCAGCAGGGATTAAATCCCAACATAAGTCTCAGCGGCGATTTTTTTGGCGCCGTGAGCTCAACCAGGAATGATTTTATTTCCGAGCCGGGAGATATATCCTATGGCAACAATGGTTTTTTTCTGCGGGAGGTGGAAATAGCACTTGAGGCGCCCCTGGATCCCTTTACCAGGGGCAAGAGTTATATTTCCGTAACCAAGGAAGAAATAAGCATTGAGGAGGCTTATATGGAGTGGCTGAATCTTCCCCTGAACATGAACCTTAAGATCGGTATTTTTTATTCAGAGTTTGGACCGATCAACAGGTACCACGATCATGCCCTTCCGCAGTTTGACCGGCCGAGGGCTCTTGTTAATCTCTTCAGCAATAAAGGATTGGGGGGTACCGGATTGGCAGCAAATTTCATGTTGCCCCGTCTGCTTTTTTCCGATGCCTCCACGCTCGATATAACAGTTATCAACGGAGGAAATGATTTCAGCTTTTCCGCGGCCAGCAAGTCAGGGCTGCTCTATATAGGGCAGTGGAAGAATTATTATGATATCACGCGTGACAGTTATTTTGAATTAAGGGTCAGCGGCGTCACAGGAAAAAATCCCTCACCGGGAAACAAGCGCTCATATGTAGGCAGCCTTGGACTCTCATATAAATGGGTTCCGTCAGGCAGGGAAAAATACAGAACCTTTGACTGGAAAACAGAATTTCTGTACA
Organism: uncultured Rikenellaceae bacterium; assembly: GCA_964426435.1. Taxonomy (GTDB): domain Bacteria; phylum Bacteroidota; class Bacteroidia; order Bacteroidales; family VadinHA17; genus LD21. Next base: position 30,224 of record CAYRQY010000006.1, read on the forward strand.
GTCACAGGGAAGAAATCGGAGGGACACTGAAAAGCAAGGGTTTCTATTCCACAATTCAGAACAAATTAAATGCCCGATTCTGGCTTGGTGCAAGGATTGGCTACTCCGAAAAACCCGACGACCCCGACCAGTATGAATGGGATTATACGGTTAATCTCGATTTCTGGCAAAGTGAGTTTGTTTTCACCAGACTGCAATACCAGAATAACCGCCGGAACATGCTGGATCCATGGTCTTCTACAGCAGCAAAGCTGCCGGGTGATCACACCATTACCCTGCAGGTATGCTGGGCAATGGGACCCCATAAACATGAGGCTTATTAATTATTCGACAATTTTATATTATGATGAAAAGATACTTCAATTACAAATTACTGAACCGGAGCAGGATAATGATGGCAGCCCTGCTGATTATTTCTTTTATCACCTTTGTTGATGCGGCCGGACAGGTTCAGCAAAGAACCCAGGCACGAACCCGGGCGGGCCAGCCAGGGAAACAGCTTAATATCGTCTGTTCTTTTTCTGATTATGCCGCGATCACAAAATTTATAACCGGCGATCTGGCAAATGTAACATTTATTGCCCAGGGCGAACAGGATCCTCATTTTGTCCCCCCGAAACCCAGTTATGCCGTTACCCTGTCAACTGCCGATATGTGGATAACAACAGGGATGGATCTTGAAATGTGGTCCGCCACCCTGCTGGATAAGGCACGTAACAGAAAGATAATGGACGGTGAGCCTGGTTTTGTTGCAGCATCAGCCGGTGTAAATGTTCTTGAAAAAGTTAATTCCGTAAGCCGTACCGACGGAGATGTCCATCTTATGGGTAATCCGCATATTAATACCGGTCCGCTTAACTGGAAAATCATAGCACAGAATATTACTGTAGGGCTCACCAGGATCGATCCTCAGAATGCCCCTGTTTACCAGAAGAACAGGGATGACTTCATAAACCGGGTGGACCGTGCCATGTTTGGTGATAAACTGGTCGATCTCTTCGGAGGACCCACCCTGACAAAGCTGCTCGAGAACAAGACCTTATTCACATTTCTGGAAAGGGACTATGAAGAAGGAAAATTGATCGATCACCTGGGCGGATGGCTCAAGAAGGCCTTACCATTCAGGGGGATGAGGATTCTGACCTATCATAAGAACTGGGCATATTTTGCCGACACATTCGGGCTTGAAATACTGGGATTTATTGAACCCAAGCCGGGTATCCCCCCTTCGGCCAGGCATGTTCAGCAGATGATAGAAATGATAAAGGAGCAGAACATAAAACTCATGCTCGTTGCCAGCTATTTTGAAAAGAAAACTCCTCAGATGATCGAGGATAAAACCGGCATCAAAGCAATATACCTGCCTCTATTCGTTCAGGGAGTGCCGGGCATAAATGATAACTTCCAGCTCGTGGATTACTGGATAGGACAGATTAATGCCGGTATAAAATAAGGTGCCTTAAAGGTCCGATATAAAAACAAATCTGATTATGACAGACAATCTTCTCTTTCTTTCTGCACCGATAACGGTATGCATACTTTTGTCAGGTGTTCTGAGCTATTTTGGCAATCATATCTTATCAAGAGGGATTATTTTTATTGATA
>CAYRQY010000007.1:0-26187 GCA_964426435.1 uncultured Rikenellaceae bacterium
CAGAGCACAGAGCACAGAGCAAGAAATTCTTTCTTCGGACTTCGGACTTCGGACTTCGGACTTCGGACTTCTGTCTTCTGTCTTCTGTCTTCATCAGTATTCATCCCAGCTCTTTATTGCCAGGTCGTGTTCGTTCATCCGGCAGAATGCCAGTATGAAGGCACTTGCAAGCCTGGCATTTGTGAGCAGGGGTATATTATAATCGACGGCCGCCCGCCTTATCGAGTAATCGTTATTCAGCTCGGAAGGGCTAAGGTTCTTCGGGATATTCACAACGAGGTCCACCTCACGCGATTCGATGAGCTCTATGGTATTGGGACTTTTCTTTTCATCGGGCCAGTATGCAACTGTTGATTCGATGCCCGCATTCTTCAGGAAGAGCTGGGTTCCCCTTGTTGCATAGAGCTTGTGGCCTTTTTCCGTGAGAGCTCTTGCGCTGTTGATAAGTTCAACCTTTGAACGGGCAGGTCCTGTTGACAGCAGGATGCTCTTCTTCGGTATTTTATATCCGACGGAAAACATTGCCTTCAGGATAGCCTCGTAGAAGCCTTCTCCTATGCATCCCACCTCGCCCGTGGAGGCCATGTCCACACCGAGCACCGGGTCGGCTTTGGCCAGCCGGGAGAAGCTGAACTGGGGAGCTTTGACTCCCACGCAGTCGAGATCAAAAACTGATTTATGAGGCTTTTCCGCAGGAAGGCCGAGCATTACCTTTGTCGCAAGCTCTATAAGGTTTACCTTCAATACCTTGGAGACGAATGGCATGCTCCGGCTTGCCCTCAGGTTGCACTCAATGACCTTGATATTGTTGTCCTTGGCCAGGAACTGAATATTGAAGGGGCCGGTGATATTAAGTTCTTTGGCTATCAGTCTTGATATGCGCTTTATTCTCCTGGCAGTCTCGAAATAGATCTTCTGGGCCGGAAAAACCATTGTGGCATCACCTGAGTGCACCCCGGCAAACTCGACATGTTCGCTGATGGCGTAGGTGATTATCTCACCCTCCTTAGCCACGGCATCTATCTCAATCTCCTTTGCATTTTCAATGAACTCTGACACGACAACGGGATGCTGCTTCGAGACCTGAGCCGCAATCTCAAGATAATGAGACAGTTCGCTTCTGTTTGACACTACGTTCATGGCAGCCCCTGAAAGGACATACGAGGGTCTTATCAGAACCGGAAAGCCAATCCGGTCGACGAACCCCAGTATATCTTCCGTTGTTGAGAGCTCCTTCCACTGCGGTTGATCTATTCCAAGCAGATCGCACATGTGTGAGAACTTATGCCTGTCTTCAGCACGGTCAATAGAGAGCGGAGAAGTTCCCAGAACGGGAACATTCTCCCTGTAAAGTCTCATTGCCAGGTTATTTGGTATCTGGCCTCCCACTGAGAGTATTACCCCGCCCGGATTCTCCAGGTCAATAATATCAAGCACCCGTTCAAATGTCAGCTCATCAAAATAGAGCCTGTCGCAAATATCATAGTCGGTGCTGACTGTCTCGGGATTGTAGTTGATCATAACAGATCTCAGACCCTCCTTGCGTATGGTATTGATGGCATTTACCGAACACCAGTCAAACTCTACCGACGACCCGATCCTGTAAGCTCCTGAGCCAAGCACGATGATGGATTTATCGTCGTCCTTAAAGGAAATGTCATGCTCAGTTCCGCTGTATGTGAGGTACAGGTAATTTGTTCTGGCAGGGTACTCTGCTGCCAGAGTGTCAATCTGTTTAACGAATGGAACTATTCCTGCTGATTTCCTGAACGACCTGACTGCCATCAGGTCGTTGTTTATCTCATCTGCTCCCGACTTGAGAACGTGCCGTGCTATCTGAAAGTCGCTGAATCCGTTAATCTTGGCATGTAGAAGCAGATCAGGCGGAAGTTCTCCGAGAGTTTCGTAGCGGCAGAGTTCATTCTTGATTGAGATAATATTCTTAAGTTTGAATATGAACCACTTGTCGATCCTTGAAAGCTCGCAAATCCTTTCAACCGGCATATCCTTCTCGAGTGCCTCTGCTATGGAAAAAATTCTCATTTCGGTAGGTTCAGCCAGTTCCCTTTCAATGTCTTCAAAACTGAGGTTCCTGTTGCCTGTGAATCCGTGCATCCCCAGTCCTATCATCCTGAGTCCCTTCTGTATGGCTTCCTCGAAACTCCTTCCGATCGACATTATTTCACCCACACTCTTCATGCTGCTTCCGATAAGATGCGACACTCCCTGGAATTTGTTGAGGTCCCAGCGCGGAATTTTACAGACGATATAATCGAGTGCTGGCTCGAAACAGGCAGTTGTATCTCCGGTGACCGAGTTTTTCAACTGATGCAGGCCATAGCCGATCCCAAGTTTAGCCGCGATGAAAGCGAGGGGATATCCTGTTGCCTTTGAAGCCAGGGCGCTGGAGCGCGAAAGTCTTGCATTCACTTCAATAACCCTGTACTCTTCGGAGTCGGGAGCCAGGGCATACTGGACATTACACTCCCCGATGATACCGATGTGCCTGATGAGCCTGATGGATAACTCCCGCAGATTGTGATATTCAGTGTTGGTAAGAGTCTGCGAGGGTGCAACAACAATGCTTTCTCCGGTGTGGATCCCGAGCGGATCGAAATTCTCCATATTGCATACCGTGATGCAATTATCATAACTGTCCCGCACAACTTCGTATTCAACCTCTTTCCATCCCTTGAGCGATTCCTCAACGAGTATCTGGTTTGAATATGAGAAGGCTTTGGCCGCCATGGCGCGCAGCTCTGCAATGTCGGCGGCGAAACCGCTGCCCTGTCCGCCAAGCGTATAGGCAGCCCTTATTATAACAGGAAATCCCAGCCTGCCGGCTGCATCGACAGCCTCATTAACATTGGTAACTGCAATGCTTCTGGGTGTGCAGATATTTATCTCCTCGAGTTTCTTTACGAAGAGCTCCCTGTCCTCTGTCGCCATTATCGCCGAAACGGGGGTGCCCAATACCCTTACGTTGTATTTTTCAAAGACACCGGCCTTGTAGAGTTCGGTGCCGCAGTTGAGGGCCGTCTGGCCGCCAAAAGAGAGCAGGATACCATCGGGAGACTCTTTCTCTATAACCTTTTCAACAAAAAACGGAGTGACCGGAAGAAAATAGATCCTGTCGGCCAGACCTTCCGAAGTCTGTACGGTTGCAATATTGGGATTGATCAGAACAGTGGTGATGCCTTCCTCCCGCAGTGCTTTAAGTGCCTGGGAACCTGAATAGTCAAACTCACCAGCCTCTCCTATCTTCAGCGCTCCCGAGCCGAGAATAATCACTTTTCTGAAATGTTCCTTCATAATTTATTTTGGGTTCAAAAATAAATCTTTTTCGCATGCAATAAAATAAACCATTATGCATATATTTGCAAAGAAAATGAATAAATATGCAAAAAACAAGAAGACTCCTGGCAATTGAGAAGATTATTTCGGAAACAGAAATAACTTCCCAGGAGGAATTGCTGAGGAAGCTTGAGGAGGCCGGGATTTTGTGTACCCAGGCAACGCTCTCCCGTGACCTGCGGCAGCTTGGGGTAAGCAGGGTGCCTGACGGAAGGGGAGGATACATGTACAGCCTGGGCGACAGGGCGTCATCAGCTTCCGTGAGCGGATCAAAATTGCATATAATAAATGTAATCAGCGAGATCGTTGAGGCAAGAGGGCTGCTTCTAATAAAGACAATACCGGGCAATGCCAGTGCAACAGCTTTTTATATCGACAACGGTGGCAGGTATGAGATTGCCGGCACCATTGCCGGGGATGATACCATTCTGGTTATCCCCCGCGACGGAATAACGATTAAGCAGGTTCACGACAGCCTCGAAATGATACTGCCCGGTCTTCATGGATGGTTAGCGGGCAAATAACAGCGGTTAATACCTTATATAATATATTACTTTAAAAAGAAAAGAGATGAAAGAAAAAGTTGTTCTCGCTTACAGCGGTGGATTGGACACTTCGGTTATTCTGAAATGGTTGATTGAGAAGAATTACGATGTTATTGCCTTTGTTGCTGACGTCGGGCAGAAAGAGGATTTTGAGGAGTGCAGGAGGAAGGCTCTTCTACTTGGAGCGTCAAAGGTTGTTATTTCCGATCTCAGGAAAGAGTTTGTTGAGGGTTTTGTATTCAAGGCAATAATGGCAAATGCTGTTTACGAGGACAGGTATCTTCTTGGTACGGCCCTTGCCAGGCCGCTTATAGCAAGACGGCAGATAGAGGTGGCAACGGAGGAGGGAGCTGATGCAGTGGCACATGGAGCAACCGGCAAGGGCAATGACCAGGTGAGGTTTGAGCTCTGCTACTATGCCCTTAAGCCGGGTATTAAGGTCATCTCGCCCTGGAAGGACAGGGAGTTTCTTGAAACTTTCAAGGGAAGGACGGATCTGCTGAAGTATGCCGCAGAAAAGAAGATACCGGTAAAGGCCAGTATAGACAAACCCTATAGTGAAGATGACAATCTGATGCATATCAGCCACGAGGCCGGTATTCTTGAGGACCCTATGTTCTCAATGCAGAAGAGCATGCTTGAAAAGATGGTCATGCCGCAGGATGCGCCCGACACGGAGACGCGCATAGTGATCCATTTCAAGGACGGAGTGCCCGTTAAGGTCATTAACAAGGATGATGGCACGGTGAAGGATAATTCCTTCGACCTCTTTGTTTACCTGAATGAGTTGGGAGGAAAAAACGGGATCGGTCTTCTGGATATGGTAGAGAACAGGTTTGTTGGAATTAAGTCGAGAGGTGTTTATGAAACTCCCGGGGCAACTATTCTGAATATTGCACACAGGGATATCGAAGGAATCGCAATGGACAGGGAGGTGATGAGGCTCAGGAACATGCTGACTCCCAAGTTCTCGGAGCTGATCTACAATGGATTCTGGTTCAGTCCTGAGATGGATTTCCTGACGGCAGCCATGGCAAAGAGCCAGGAACTGATCGATGGAAGTGTTCACCTGTGCCTTTATAAAGGCAATGTTATAATTGAGGGGCGGGAGTCTCCATCCTCACTATACGATGCCAGGCTTTCAAGTATGGATATCGAGGGCGGGTTCGACCAGACCGACAGCAGGGGATTCATAAGGATAAATGCAATCAGGCTGATGGCTCACAGGGCTATTGTTGAATCGAGGGAGACGAATGGGAAGAAATGAAAGGTTATTAGTTTCCGGATATATTAAATTGTTTGATAAATGAAGCTCTGGGAAAAAGGAATAAATCCCGAGCCGGCCATAATCGGGTTCACGGCGGGGGAAGACAGGAAAACTGATCTGGCACTTATAAAATGGGATATTACCGGATCGATGGCACATGTTATAATGCTTGAGGATGTCGGCCTTATCTCAACGGACGAAATGAAGGAGCTGCTTAAGTCCCTTAAGTCACTTTTCATCCTCAATGAACAGGGGAAGCTTGTTCTGGAGGAAGATGTGGAGGACATCCACACACAGATTGAGAAGGAGATGGGGACCATCCTCGGTGCAACGGGGAAGAAGATCCATACCGGAAGGTCAAGAAATGATCAGGTTTTGGTTGATATACGTTTGTCGGCCAGGGAAGAGATTGACATCCTGGCCCTGAGAATAAGGGAACTGTTCAAAAGGCTCCAGTCGCTCAGTGAGCAATACAGGGAGGTGTTGATTCCGGGTTACACTCATATGCAGCCTGCAATGGTTTCGTCGTTTGGCCTGTGGTTCGGGGCTTATGCTGAATCGCTCGCAGACGATTTGCTGATGCTTTCCTCAGCAAGGGAACTCAACAACAAGAATCCTCTCGGGACCGCGGCAGGATACGGCACCACCCTTCCCCTCAACCGGAAGCTCACCGCAGAACTGCTTGAATTTGACGGTCTTCTCTATAACTCCGGATATGCCAGCCTGAGCAGGGGGAAAGCTGAACTGGCGATTGCTTCGGCTATAGCTGCAGTTGCCCAGACCCTGGCGAGGTTCTCAATGGACGCCTGCCTTTACATTGGTGCGGAGCACAGATTCATTGATTTTCCTGATGAATATATTACCGGTTCGAGTATAATGCCGCAAAAAAGGAACCCCGACGTATTTGAACTGATAAGGGGAAGGTGCAACCTTCTGCAGGCACTTCCCGGAAAGATCTGCATGCTTGTGAGCAACCTCCCGTCGGGATACAACAGGGATCTTCAGCTGTTAAAGCAGCTGATTTTCGGCGGGTTCACCGACCTGAAGGAGTGCATCGATATATGCCTCCTGATGCTCAGGCATATAAAGGTAAGAAAGAACATTACCGACAATCCTGTTTATAACAATATTTTCAGCACGGAAGAGGTAAACAGGCTGGTCAGGAAGGGAATTCCGTTCCGCGACGCCTATAAGGCTGTTGCCGGCATGGTGAAGAACGGCTCTTTCCCGAAGACAACCGTTGCTGACTACACTCACGAGGGAAGCATCGGAAACCTTTGCACAGGGGAGATCTCCGGGGTTTTTGAGAGCAGGATGAAGTTTTTCAGTAACAGGTCAGCCTCCGACCTGGTCGAAAAGATGATGGCTTATGCCGTCTGACCAACAGATTTCCTGATATTTTCAATAAAGATATCAAACAGGAAATCGGTATCGGTAGGACCGCCTGAAGCCTCAGGGTGGAACTGGGTTGAGAAGAATGGCTTGTATTTGTGCCTCATCCCCTCATTGGTCTTGTCATTAAGGTTAATGAAAAGAGGTTCCCAGTCATCCTTAAGAGTATTGTTATCCACTGCGAAACCGTGGTTCTGCGATGTAATATATGCTTTTTGCGTACCTGCCTGCAGAACAGGCTGATTATGGCTGCGATGGCCATATTTCAGCTTATAGGTGTCAGCTCCTGAGGCAAGGGCCATCAGCTGGTTGCCCAGACAGATCCCAAAAACGGGTATGTTGCCATCCAGCGACCTCCTTATATTTCTTATAGTAACATCGCAAATCCTTGGGTCTCCCGGACCATTTGTCAGGAAGAGCCCGTCAAACTCGTCGTTATGATAGTCATAATCCCATGGAACCCTGATTATGGTGGTGTCTCTTTTCAGCAGGTTTCTTATGATGTTGTATTTTACCCCGCAATCCACCAGCATGATCCTGTATTTTCCCGAGCCGTATATCTTTTTCTCGTGAGTACTCACTTCAGCTACCAGGTTCACTTTGTTCGGATCGTAGAACTCTGTTGTTTCATTCCGGGTCTCCAGCTTTCCAAGCATCGATCCCTTCTCGCGCAGCCTCTTTGTAAGAGCGCGGGTGTCGATCCCGTAAACACCGGGGATATTGTTCTTTTTCAGCCATTCATCAAGACTTTCGGTTGCGTTCCAGTGGCTGTACTCAAAGGAGTAGTCGGACACAATAAGTCCTGATATATGGATCGAAGCAGATTCATAAAAACGGTAAAGATCATTCTCCTCCTCCTTCACCGGGGCCCCGTAGTTGCCCACAAGAGGATATGTAAGACACAGTATCTGGCCTCTGTATGAGGGATCGGTCAGGCTTTCGGGATAGCCTGTCATGGCAGTATTAAAAACAACTTCTCCGGCCGCCGGCACCTCCGATCCGAATGACCTGCCGGTATACACCGTCCCGTCCTCAAGTACCAGCCTTACAATGCTTCGGTCTCTCATCACAAAAAAATATCTTAACCAGGTTCGCTATAAGCCATTGCCCTCATCTATCCTCTATCCTCTATCATCTATCCTCTATCCTCTATCCTCTATCCTCTATCCTCTATCCTCTATCCTCTATCCTCCTTCGCAATTCTGCCGCCAAATATAAGCAAAAAGCTATGATCAAAACGGTGCCGGATTAACAATATAATGAACATCCACAGGGTTTAAGTTGTTTAATCGGTTAAATAGTGAGGGCCGGCCAGAAAAAATATAAAATTGACTAGGCTTTAAGACTATGTTTAAATATTTTACTATTTTAGTACCCGTTTTCAGAACTAATTTATTTAAATCTCACCAGATATGAAAAAAGCTGCAGCGATACTGTTAATACCAATGCTTGTAGTAAGTTTTACATGCTTGAATTCATGCAAGAACAGGGCAGGTAAGGCTGAGAAGCTCGAACGGCAAAGAATTGAACTTGAACAGGTAAAGACGCTCGAAACGGAGATTGAAAGAAATGTTTATCCTTTACCCACCTCTGCAGAAGTGATTAAGATGCTGTCGGATCTTCAGGTAGGCTATATTATGGGGATAGCGAATCCGGTTGAAAACTCAAAAAGGTATTTCAGCAGTACGGCCAGGGCATTGAATCTGGGGGTTTATGGTGCCGACCTCAGCTATGCAACGCTTTATAATGTACAGCAGGAGGTAATAAACTATCTTAATGCCATCAGGGTGCTTGCAAACGAACTCAACATGTCGAAGATATACGACGAAACCCTGTATGAGCGCATCAGAAACGATTTTGACGACAGGGACAAGCTCGTCGGGATACTTACAGATGCCTTCAATGATACATATGCCTACCTGGCCGAAAATGACCAGCAGGCTCTTGCTCTCCTTGTAGTAGGGGGCGCCTGGGTTGAAGGTATGTACCTTACCACACATGTCTCGGAAGCCGCCTACCAGATAGCCGGCATTTCAAGGGTCCTGCTGGATCAGAAAGAATCTTTTGATCTGTACCTGGATATCACCTCACCCTACATGGATGACCCGGCCGTCAGGGAGTTCGTCACCCTGCTCGAACCAATGAAAAAAGTTTATGAAGGACTCACAACGAGTCTTACCAACCAGAACATAATTGATATCACAACAGCAATAGCAGGAATCAGAAGCAAGGTTGTACTTTAATTGATTGATTAATATATGGCCGCAAAGCAATATAATTACTTTGCGGCATTTTTTTAACCTTCGGCCTTGATATGAGGGAATCGGTCTTACTTGCCCTGATCCACATTTTCGCTATTATCTCCACGGTTAATCCGACAGGGATATCCTCCAGGGGTAAAAAGATACTAAGGAGCTACCTGAGGAGATACCTCAACAGGGAGCTTGAAGAGGAGTATTATGCACTGTTTGAGAACAACCTTGAGTTTTATAACAATGAGCTGAAAAGCGTCGACAAATCGGAGCTCTCCGACGAAGATTCACTTATATCGTTCCAGATAACCAATATTTGCCGCCAGATCAAGAAGGGCCTTTTTCTTGAGGAAAGGATGGTAGTGTTTCTCCAGCTCCTGGAGTTTGCTTTTGAGGATGGCCTGGTATCGGAACAGGAGAAGAACATAATAGATATAGTATCCCGCACATTCAATATTTCAAAGAAGGAGTACGATAACGCAAGCTCATTCATGATCGGGAGGAACTATGATGAGGTTTCGCCCGACTGCATGCTGATAATAGAGAGTGACGATCCGGCTCAGTGGGCCGACAGGCAGTTCGGAAACTACGGCAAGTGGAGGCACATCAGGATAAAAGGGTTCAAGGGCCAGCTTTTTGTACTCCATATCGAGAGCACCGGCTCCCTCATCTTCAATTACGATGGTCCCCTGCCTCTCTATTTCAAGGGCCGCGACATAATAGCCTGCAGACCTTACCTCCTTGAGAGGGGAGTCAATATCAAGGGTGTGGGGATAGAGCCTATATATTATTCCAGGATATACAAGAAGTTTGTATCAAGAAAATTCAGCGAAAAGGTTACTGTTGAAGGACATGATATAGAATTCCTTTTCAGGAATTCCGAGAACGGGGTGAGGAGCATGAACTTCAGGATTGATTCAGGCAATCTTATCGGGTTGATGGGAGGAAGCGGCGTCGGCAAGTCAACCATGATAAATCTTCTGAACGGTAAGCTTAAGCCGAAGAAGGGAAGCATCTGTATCAATGGATATGACCTGCATGATGATGCCGATGAGCTTACCGGGCTTATAGGTTTTGTGCCCCAGGATGATCTTCTTATTGAGGAGCTTACGGTTTTTCAGAACCTCTATTTCAACGCACGTCTCTGCTTTGGCGATTATACCGAAGAGCAGCTGAACGAAACGGTTGAGAAGGTTCTTGAAGATCTCGATCTGACCGAAATAAAGGATCTTCAGGTAGGCGACCCGCTTAACAAGACCATAAGCGGTGGTCAGAGGAAAAGACTTAATATCGGTCTTGAGCTGATGCGTGAGCCGGTAGTGCTTTTTGTCGACGAGCCCACATCAGGATTATCATCGTTCGACTCGGAGAAGGTAATGAATCTCCTTAAAATTCAGGCACTTACAGGCAAACTTGTTTTCGCGATAATACACCAGCCTTCTTCGTCGGTAATCAAGATGTTCGACCGCCTGTGGATCCTCGACAAAGGAGGATACATGATTTACGACGGAGATCCCGTTGAGGCACTCGTCTATTTTAAAACAGAGACCTCACAGGCCAATGCGGCCGAGAGCGAATGCCCCAATTGCGGTAATATCGAGACAGACAACATCCTTGATATTATTGAAGTAAAAGTAATTGACAATGACGGATTTGAGGGTAGCGAGAGGCAGATAAGCCCCCGTGAATGGCACGAGAGGTACAGGAAGAAGATGATGCCGGTACTAAAGGAGAAACCTCCGAAATCACCGATGCCGGCAAGTAACTTCAGGGTGCCTGAAAAGATTAAGCAGCTGAGGACATTCAACAAGCGGAACCTGCTGCGCAAGCTTGCCGACCGTCAGTACATGGCCATTAACCTGCTTGAGGCACCCCTTCTGGCGCTTATCCTTGGATTCCTCTCAAAATACAGCGAGGGCGAGAAATACATCTTTCTTGCCAATAAAAACTATTACATCTTCCTTTTTATGGCAGTTATTGTGGCCCTCTTTATCGGGCTCACCGTAAGCGCCGAGGAGATTTTCAGGGACCGCAAGATTCTCGAAAGGGAGAAGTATCTTAATATAAGCCGTCTCAGCTACCTTCTTTCGAAAATTACATTCCTGTTCAGCCTCTCCGCCATCCAGACGCTTTCTTTTGTGATCGTTGCCAATACGCTTCTCGAGGTGAAGGGAATGCTTTTTCAGCAGTGGCTCATTCTTTTTTCGACGGCCTGCTTTGGCAATGTTCTGGGGCTTAATATTTCCGCCGGCATGAGGACGGCTGTCAGTATTTATATCCTTATTCCGCTTCTCCTTGTACCGATGCTCCTTCTGGGCGGAGCAATGATTCGCTTTGACGATCTTCACAGATCAATTACAAGGAGAATCCATGTACCGGTAATTGGCGATGTAATGGCCACACGATGGTCGTACGAGGCGATTATGGTTGAACAGTTCAAGGGCAACAGGTTCATGAAGCCTTTCTTTCCCTATGATATGGAGATAAGCCAGAACGACTGGTACGCCTCCTTCCTTACACCGACACTGAAGGTGAAGGTAGAGGAGTGCCGTCTGGCCGGTAAGGATCCGGCATTCAGGGAGTACTCTGAAAGCAATTTCAGGAAGATCAATTACCATATCACCGAATTGTCAGCCATAACAGGCATTCAGCCGGGTATATGGTTCAGGAATTTTAACTATAATGATTTCAATGAGACAACAGCTTATCAGGCAGCTGATTACCTCGATTCTCTAAGAGTGTCTTTCAGAGCAAGGAGCAGGTTGCTGTCGCTCCGGCGCGACTCCCTTTACAACATGATAAAGACCAGCATGGGAGAGGAACGCTTCGACAGGCTCAGGGAACAGAATTACAACACCTATATTGCAGACGTTGTACTCAACAGGCTGCATACGATCAAGATCTATGATTCGGAAAGAAAGCTGATCCAGAAAGCCGATCCGATATTTATGAAACCCGGGTCAAAAATAGGCCGCGCCCACTATTATGCACCCTTCAAACAGCTGGGGAACATAAAGATACCAACCCTGATATTCAATACAATGGCTCTCTGGATAATGATAGTCGCCCTGTTCGTTACCCTCTATTACAACCTGCTTAACCGCTTCGTTGTATTCCTCGAATCGCTTAAGATACCCATCTGGAGAAAGTTCGGACGGGAAATGCTGAGATTATGATACTTAATTTATCTGTTTCTTCCGATGAGCAAGGTAAAGCCAAAGAAATATCTTGGCCAGCATTTCCTGAAAGACGCCAATATTGCAGGTAAAGTGGCGGGGTCGCTTACCGGCACCGGTTATGAGTCGGTGCTGGAAATCGGTCCGGGTACGGGAATGCTTACCAGGAAGCTTCTGGAGCTTGGTTTTCCTGACCTGAGGGTGGTAGAGATCGACGGCGAATCGGTCGGTTATCTGCGGGACCATCTGCCTGAGCTGAAGAATATAATTGAAGGAGATTTCCTTCTCCTCGACATCGACTCTCTCTTCAGCGGAAGGCTGGCGGTTACAGGCAATTTCCCATATAACATATCGAGCCAGATATTCTTTAAGGTGCTGAACCACAGGCATAGGATTACAGAGGTGTGCGGCATGCTGCAGAAGGAGGTTGCAGAAAGGATCTGCGCCTCTCCGGGATCGAGAACATACGGGATATTAAGCGTTCTTTTGCAGGCATATTACAGAACGGAGTATCTCTTTTCCGTTCCGCCCCATGTCTTTTCTCCCGCTCCGAAAGTACATTCCGGGGTTATCAGGCTTATCAGGAACGATGTAAAGCAACTGGAATGTGACGAATCGTTGTTCTTCAGGGTGGTAAAGACCTGTTTTAACCAGAGAAGAAAGACACTCAGGAATTCTGTGAGAGCCGGATTCAGGTTGAGATCAGATGACTATCCTGAGTTTAACCTGCGTCCCGAGCAGCTTACCGTGGATCAGTTTGTAAGACTGACACTTTGGATAAAAGAAAACAGTCTCTGATCAGAATGTATAACCCATTGCATCGACGGGATTCATTTTTGAAGCTGCATAGGCCGGGGCGTAACCTGCCACAATGCCAATTATCCCGGAAATGAAGAGGGCGAGCACAATATTTCCCGCAGTAAGGAACATATTAAGTTCGTAAAGATAGTTGATCACGAGGGTTGCGATGAAAATAAGAATTATGCCCAGTATTCCCCCGACAAGTGAAAGAAGGACCGATTCGGTAAGAAATTGCTGAAGAATAAAAAACCTTTTCGCACCCAGTGCCTTCTGGATGCCAATAATATTTGTCCTTTCCCTTACCGACACGAACATTATGTTGGCGATCCCGAATCCTCCCACCAGGATGGCAAATCCTCCAATGAGCCATCCGCCAATCTTAATACCTGCAAAAACTGCATCAAATCCCTGTGAAAGGAGGTTTGCCCTGTTGACCGAGAAGTTGGAGATCTCACCGGGCTTTAGCCTTCGTGAAGCCCTCAGCAGCATGATTGTCTCATCGGAAAGTTCCTGGACCGACACTCCCTCTTTTGCCTTTATCATAAGGTTGGTCTCCAGGAACCTGCTCCTCATGTTAATGAAGTTCTTACCGAAGTTAAGGGGAATAACAGTCAATTCATCCATACCACTGTCGCTTATACCCCCCTGGCCCTCCTTCTTTAAGACACCTATTATAGTTGCCCTGTGACCGCCGATTGTTATCTCCTTCCCGACAGGTTCAGCCTTTTCGAATAACCGCTCGGCAACCACTGCGCCCACGATGGCCACATTTTTGCCCGAAGAAGATTCGTCGGGAGAAAAGTATCTCCCCTTCTCGATCTCAAAGGAACGTATGTTCTCAAACTCGTGTGTTACAGCATATATAAAGGCATCGTTGGCAACATTGTTACGGTACTTGACCTGGCGTGTAAGGAAGACGGTCAAACTTGCAGCCCTTGCTTTGGCAGACTTGTTCAGTATGGCCTGGTAATCGTCAGTTGATACGGCGGGCCATCTTATGATATCCCACCATGCAAGGTTCGGATCGAACGACCATGGAAACTTCTGGACATAAACAACATCGTCGCCCAGTGAAGAAATACTGTCGCGGATCGATTTCTCCATCCAGTCGAGGACGGTAAAGACCGAGATTATCGAGAAAATCCCGATGGTAATGCCAAAAAGCGATAGAAATGTCCTTAATTTATTGACAATTACAGAATTGACAGCAAAAAGAAAACCCTCTTTAAGTAGTCTCAGGAACATTTTGCAGATAAAAAAAAATATTTGAAGTGCCAAAGATACGAAAATAGCAGAAAGCATGTTGATATTACTGGTTAATCTGTTGATTAATCCATTTTGAGGTTAATAAAAAAATTATCTATTTTTAATCGCCTGAGAAAAGCGGGAGAGGACTATCGTAAATAACAGATAATGAGCGAAAAAACCATAAAAGGTGCGTTGATATCCGTTTATCATAAGGACGGATTGGGCGATATTGTGAACCTGTTGCATGAGATGAATGTTAAAATCTATTCAACCGGAGGCACTTACAGTTTCATAAAGGGATCGGGGATACCTGTTACCGCGGTTGAAGAACTGACTTCCTATCCTTCCATCCTGGGGGGCAGGGTAAAGACCCTTCACCCGGCAGTTTTCGGCGGTATACTTGCGCGAAGGGAAAATGAATCCGACAGGGAGCAGGCAGCGAAGTATGCTATCCCTGAAATCGATCTGGTTATTGTTGATCTTTACCCTTTTGAGGAAACTGTCCGGTCGACAGACGACGATGATGAAATAATAGAAAAAATAGATATCGGAGGCATATCACTGATAAGGGCAGCTGCCAAGAACTGGAGTGATGTACTGGTAGTTTCTTCGCGCGATCAGTACCCTGAGCTTCTGGAGTTACTCAGGAAGGGCAGGGGTGTCACAACCGGCGATGAAAGGAAACGTTTTGCAGCTTCGGCATTCGGAATGTCATCCCATTACGATACCCTGATATTCAAGTATTTCAGTAAAGGGCTTGATTTGCCTCTCCTGAGGGAGAGCATCAACAGCTCGTATAATCTCAGG
The DNA here is from genome assembly GCA_964426435.1 of uncultured Rikenellaceae bacterium. Classification (GTDB taxonomy): domain Bacteria; phylum Bacteroidota; class Bacteroidia; order Bacteroidales; family VadinHA17; genus LD21. Next base: position 14,843 of record CAYRQY010000007.1, read on the forward strand.
TACGGAGAGAACCCTCACCAGAAAGCTGTATTTTACGGCGATCCGTCGCAGGTATTTGAAAAACTGCACGGGAGGGAGATCTCCTACAATAATCTTCTGGATGTCGATGCCGCCCTTGGACTCTCCCGGGAGTTCAGGGATCCAACCTTTGCCATTATTAAGCACAATAATGCATGCGGTGTGGCAACAAGGGAGGACCCGGCTGATGCATGGACCGATGCCCTCGCCTGTGATCCCCTTTCAGCCTACGGGGGCATAATAGCCTCAAATGTTCCGTTGGACGGAAAAGTTGCAGCTGAGATTGACAAGATATTCTTTGAGATTGTTATTGCTCCCGGGTACTCAAAAGAGGCTCTCGAGATTCTGGGCCAGAAGAAAAACAGGATCATATTAAAGCTGAAGGATACTCATCTGGCACCGCATACCCTGAGGTCGGTCTTAAATGGTGTTTTGTGGCAGGAGAGAGACAACCGGACAGAATCGGAGGCAGACATGAAAGTAGTGACTTCCCGGCAACCGGATGCCTACGAGATAAACGATCTGATATTTGCGAACAAGATAGTAAAGCACACCAAATCGAATGCTATTGTCCTTGCAGGAAAGAATCAGCTATACGCCAGCGGGACAGGACAAACATCGCGGGTGGATGCCCTGAGGCAGGCGATTGAGAAGGCCGGTGTTTTCGGTTTTGACCTGAATGGGGCGGTGATGGCATCCGATGCCTTCTTCCCTTTCGCCGACACGGTTGAAATTGCACATAAAGCCGGGATAAGGGCAATTGTGCAACCGGGAGGATCGGTCCGCGACCAGGAATCAATTGACTACTGCAATGCACACAAAATAGCAATGGTCTTTACAGGCATAAGGCATTTCAAACACTAAAAGAATTTAATAACCAGCTCATTATATGGGACTATTTTCATTTCTGACACAGGAGATTGCCATCGATCTCGGAACAGCCAACACGATAATTATTCACAATGACAAGATTGTTGTTGATGAACCGTCAATTGTAGCTATTGACAAGAATACAGGTAAACTTATTGCGATCGGTGAGGCGGCACGGCAAATGCACGGGAAGACGCATGAAAACATCAAAACCGTAAGGCCGCTTCGCGACGGTGTCATTGCCGACTTCAATGCTGCGGAGCTTATGATCAGGGGCATGATAAAGATGATAAACAAAAATCCGCGGCTTTTCTCCCCTTCTCTCAAGATGGTTGTCTGCATACCTTCAGGCAGCACAGAGGTGGAGATACGTGCCGTTCGCGACTCATCGGAGCATGCCGGCGGCCGCGATGTGTACATGATCTATGAGCCGATGGCGGCAGCGATAGGGATCGGCCTGGATGTGGAGGCACCGGAGGGTTGCATGGTAGTCGATATCGGAGGAGGAACAACTGAAATTGCAGTTATTGCCCTGGGTGGCATTGTCTGCAACAAGTCGATCAGGATAGCCGGTGATGGCTTCACGGCTGATATCCAGGCCTATATGAGGCATCAGCACAATATTAAGATAGGCGAACGTACTGCAGAGGATATCAAGATCGCTGTCGGGGCCGCAATGCCTGATATTGAAAATCCCCCTGCAGATTATGTGGTGAGGGGTCCCAACATTATGACATCTCTTCCGATAGAGATCCCGATATCCTACCAGGAGATAGCTTACTGTCTCGACAAATCCCTCACCAAGGTTGAAGCTGCGCTGCTGAGTGTGCTGGAACAGACACCTCCCGAGCTCTATGCCGATGTTGTCAACAGGGGAATCTACCTGGCCGGCGGCGGAGCCCTGCTCAGAGGTATCGACAGGAGGCTCGCAGATAAGATAAACATCAATTTCAATGTTGTGGAGGATCCCCTCCATGCAGTTGCCAGGGGAACAGGCGTTGCTCTCAAGAATGTCGATAAATTCCCTTTCCTTATGAGATAAAGCCTGCCAATGAATGAGAAATCTGCTGAACTTCCTCGCAAGACACCACAACCTGATCGTATTCATAATTCTTGAGGGTTTGGCGATATTTCTGCTCACAACAAGGAATGATTACCATAACACGCGCATTATAAAGGGAGTCAGGGGTCTTACAACCGGTATCGATGAAAGTATTTTCAACGTACGTTCATACCTTACCCTGAAGAAGACAAACAGAATGCTTGCGGATGAGAATATCGCCCTGAGAAATACTATAGGGAGTATTAATGCAACTGATTACGATCCTTTCACAGAGTCGACCGATCCAGTTTATGATCAGCAGTATGTTTTTACAGGTGCTGAAGTCATCAGTAATTCGGTTAACCGGCAGAAGAATTTCCTTACGCTTAACAGGGGAAGGAAAGAGGGAGTGGAAGTGGATATGGCTGTTACTTCAAATGAAGGAGTGGCCGGGATAATAGTTGGTTGTTCGGATAACTTTTCTGTTGCCATGTCCCTGCTTAACCTCGATTTCAGGGTAAGCGCGCGGATCCGTTCAAACGGCTATTTCGGTTCTCTCAGCTGGGACGGGAGGAGCCCCGGATTCGCTCTCCTCAGTGAGATCCCCCAGCATGCTCCCGTAGTTCAGGGAGACACTGTGGAGACGACTGCCTTCAGCGCCATCTTCCCGGAAGGGGTGCTGATAGGAACAATAAGTGAATATGAAAGGAGCGGGAGCGACTTCTACAGCATAAAAGTCTCACTGGCTACAGACTTCAGGAAGCTGACACACGTTAGTGTTATAGGGAATGTAAGAAGAAAAGAACAGCTTGAACTTGAAAACCAGTTTCAATGATCAACTCACTCCTCAGATACGGGATAGTTTTTATAGTGCTGATTATGCTTCAGCTCCTGGTAATGAACAACATTCAGTTCAGCGGATATGTCAATCCCTACATTTATGTTATGGTGATCCTTCTTATACCTGTTGAGATTGCTGCCTGGATACTGCTGATAATCGCATTTCTGACCGGTTTTCTTATCGATATATTTTCAGGCACCCCTGGCTTACATGCTTCGGCAACCGTGCTGGCAGGTTTTGTACGTCCTTTTGTCCTGAGAATAATTGCTCCCCGCGACGGCTATGAATCGGGGCAGAGTCCCTCAATGCTCACTTACGGTTTCAGATGGTATCTCCTTTATGCCGGAATTATTATACTGATACATCATACTGCACTCTTCTACCTGGAGGTCTTCAGGTTTGCGGAATTCTTCAGAACACTGATCAGGGTACTTCTGAGTTCTCTCTTCTCAGTAACTTTCATTCTTTTTGCCGAGTATTACAGGAAAGGGAGGTAACGGGAAAAGAAATGAAAGACGCATTCATAAACAGGAGGTATATTGTGGTTACGATAATCGTGATTGCATCGCTGGCACTGATTATCAGGCTTTTTGTCATACAGGTTGTGAAAGATACCTACCGCCTGTCTGCTGAAAGCAATGTACTGCGACATGTGACACAGTATCCGGGCAGGGGTCTCATTTACGACCGCAACGGGAAGCTCATGGTATACAACCAGGCGGCATACGATCTTATGGTTGTTCCTTCCCAGACGGCTCCTGTCGATACTGCTGAATTTTGCAGCCTTCTCGGTATTACCCCTGCAATTTTCAATGAAAGAATGAAAGCGGCTGTCAGTTATTCACGACGTGCTCCTTCAGTTTTTCTTAAAATGATTTCGGCCGAGACCTATGCCACTTTCCAGGAAAAAATGTTCCTCTTTCCGGGGTTCTACATCCAGCCGAGGACACTCAGGAAATACTCGAAACCAATCGCCGCGCATATCCTCGGGTATGTAAGCGAGGTGGATGAGGGTATAATAGCAAGGAATCCCTATTACAAGGCGGGCGACTATATCGGCAAGCTGGGCATTGAAGAGTCCTACGAGGAAGAGCTCCGGGGTACCAGGGGAGTGAAGATATTCATGGTAGACGTTTTCAGCAGGATCAAGGGGTCGTACAACGAAGGCAGATCGGACGTGGAGGCTGTGCAGGGAACTGACATTATATCTTCTGTCGATATGGACCTCCAGGAATACGGCGAACTGCTTATGAAGAACAAAACAGGAAGCATCGTTGCCATTGAACCTGAGACGGGGGAGGTGCTTGCCCTGGTATCCTCACCTGCCTATGATCCTTCCCTGCTTGTAGGAAGAGTCAGGTCGGAAAACTACGTGCGGCTGAGTGCAGACACAATGCTGCCCTTGTTCAACAGAGCCCTGATGGCCGCCTACCCCCCGGGATCGACATTTAAAACCCTGAACGGGCTGATAGGGCTGCAGGAAGGCGTGGTAACACCCTCCACGGAATTTGGCTGCAATAACGGCTATCTTTTTGTGGGCTGCCATTCGCACAGTTCGCCTCTTAATTTTATCCATGCCGTATCGAATTCATGCAATTCCTATTTCTGCCAGACATTCCGCCGAATACTCGAAAACCCTGCTTACCCTTCACTCTATGCAGCTTTTGATCAATGGAAGGAGTATCTGAATGAGTTTGGATTTGGAGTCAAGCTGGGTACCGACTTCGTTAATGACCTTCCGGGATTCATACCCTCGGTGAGCTATTTTGACAAGTACCACGGCAGGAACGGTTGGAGGGCCCTTACCGTAATCTCACTGGCAATCGGGCAGGGAGAGATACTTACCACACCTCTCCAGATGGCGAACATGACGGCAGCAATTGCAAACCGCGGATATTATATAAGCCCTCACATAGTAAAATCTGTCGGATCATCGGGTAAGCCTGATCCGGGATTTCTCGAAAAACACCTGGTAAGTATCGACTCGGTCAATTTTGAACAGATGGTATCGGGGATGGAAGAGGCTGTTAACGGTGGTGCGGGTTCGACGGCAAGGGTCGCTGCACTGAAGGATATAATTGTTTGCGGTAAAACCGGAACCGCTCAGAACCCCCATGGTGAAGATCACTCCGTTTTTATTGCCTTTGCACCAAGAGATAATCCCAAAATAGCAATAGCAGTATTTGTTGAAAATGCAGGCTTCGGAGCAACCTATGCCGCCCCGGTGGCCAGTCTTATGATCGAAAAATACATAAGGGGACAAATCACAAATAAATGGCTGGAGCAAAGAATGCTTAACCTGAATCTGTTAAGTAATTGAGAAGAAGCATAAATATATGGAAAGGGCTGGACAAGGTCACTATCTTGATCTTCCTTGTTATGATAGTAATGGGCTGGTTAAATATTTATGCTGCTGTATACAACGAAGAGGAGACAGGATTACTGAATTTGTCGCAGCGTTATGGAAAACAGTTCATATGGATTCTTGCCACAATCGTTCTCGCAGTCTTCATTGTAACCATCGATACCAGGTTCTATTTCTTCTTTGCCTGGTTTATCTATGCTGGGATGATTCTGCTTCTGATACTGGTTCTTCTTATAGGCAGGGAGATCAACGGCGCAAAATCGTGGTTTGAATTTGGCTCCCTCAGCCTGCAGCCTTCTGAGTTCGCTAAGTTCGGCACGGCCCTGGCACTGGCGGCATACCTGAGCTCCAGGAAGCACGATCTTACAAGGATCACTACTTTCCTGACGGCCACTGCAATAATCCTATTGCCTGTTATTCTTATCCTCGTTCAGCCCGATACAGGATCGGCAATGGTCTTTCTTGCATTTTACCTGGTTCTTTTCAGGGAAGGCCTCAGCCCTTATGTTTTTGTGGGAGGAGTGCTTATGGCCATACTCTTTTTTGTAACCCTCCTTTTTGACAACATATATATCACAGCCGTACTTATTGTTGTCGCCTTTATACTTATCCTGGCTGCAACGCGAAAATGGAAGGTCTGTTTTGCCGGGCTTGGTATCTTTATTCTTATTACCTCGCTGATATATCTTTTCAGCTATTTTATCCTCGGGTTACGCGACAGCGAAGAGATGATTGTACTTGTTTCGCTTATTGTGTCCGGATTGTTCTTCGGGTTTTATATCTATAACAGGAAAGCTGTTTCCATCCTGATAATTTATCTCTACCTCATTGGCAGTATCCTTTTTATGAATACTGTACACTTTAGCTTTAACAATCTGCTCAAACCCCATCAAAAGGAGAGGATAGAGATAATGCTTGGGTTCAAGAGCGATCCTCACGGCACCGGATATAATCTGAATCAGTCGCTGATATCAATAGGTTCGGGAGGATTGAAAGGCAAGGGTTACCTCCAGGGAACACAGACCAAGTTCAAATTTGTGCCCGCGCAGAGCACCGACTTCATTTTCTGCACTGTGGGTGAGGAGTGGGGATTCATAGGTTCACTTATTGTGATAGGCCTTTTCACCTTCTTCCTCATAAGACTCGTTTTTCTCGCGGAAAGGCAGAAATCGGTTTTTCCAAGGATTTACGGCTATGGAGTAATTTCAGTTTTCTTCATGCATTTCTTTATTAACATAGGCATGGCTACGGGACTTGTTCCCGTAATAGGTATACCGCTGCCCTTTTTCAGCTACGGGGGAAGCTCCCTGTGGGGATTCACCATCCTGTTGTTTATATTCCTGAGGTTCGATGCAAGCCGCAATGAACATCTGATCTGACCCGGTCAGAAAGGTATTGTTATCCTGTGGGATATCTCGATACCGAAGTCATTCTCAACATATTCAATAAGCTGGGGAAAGAACTCCATGAAGTCATCCTGAAGCGCGTAATAATTCTTCTTGAGGGCGCGTGCAGCGAATCTTGATTCCTTGGGCAGGGTGGTGCGTTTGCTCATTGTTTTGAGGACATGACGTATACCAGGTACAGTCTGGTACGATTCGATCCAGTTGTTGATGATGAAGAAAGGCATCATTTCCTGAACATTCGATGGCAGAATCTCATAATTGTTAACCAGGGCCCTGTAAAATGTATAGGTAACACTCTCGAGAGGCCTTCTTGAAAAGAAATTCCATTCCTTTGTCAGGAAGTGATCATATATTATGTCTGTTACCACTCCTGCATACCGGTGGTATTTCCTCGTAAAGAATATTTTGCTTCTGTGAACGACCGGATGCCTGTCGGTAAAACCATCAATATGACGGTGGAGAATTATCCCTTTTCTGATCAGTTCGGGATACTTCAGATAATCACGCCCTTTTACATAGTCGCCAATGTAATTGCCGATGATGATTTTTTCGTCGTCACCTGAAAGGTATATGTGAGCTAAAACATTCATTTTGTGCCATAATAGTACAAAGAATTTGCCACATCTTGTTTATCCGAAAAACAATTTATTCAACATATTCTCATATTTGCCTGAACAAGCAGTTAATTAATTGCAGTACATATATTTTGCCCACTTTGCGCGGGTTTTCAAAAAATATATGGAAATGTTCGGAATTTCCCTCTGCAAGTTTTAAATTTGCCACTTCATATTCTAATTAACTTCTTTAGCTAAAAAATATTTTGTAACAACAACAGGGAGGTAATATGGCCGTAAAAAGGGTAATAATCATAGGAGCTGCGGGACGTGATTTTCACAATTTCAATATTCATTACAGGGACAATGAAGATTATAATGTAGTTGCCTTCACTGCCGCACAGATACCTGACATTGACGGAAGAAAATATCCGGGAGAGCTGTCCGGCAAGCTTTATCCCGACGGAATTCCGGTGTATCCCGAGTCTGACCTGCCTGAACTGATAAAGAGCCTGAAGGCTGATGAGTGTATCTTCTCCTACAGCGACGTTACCTATCAGAAAGTGATGGAGGTTGGTGCAATCGTCAACGCTGCAGGAGCCTCCTTTGTGCTTATGGGTCCCTCCTCCACGATGCTGGAGAGCAAAAAGCCGGTGATTGCAGTGGGCGCTGTGCGGACCGGGTGCGGAAAAAGTCAGACTTCGAGGAGGATAATCGAACTCCTTATGAAAAAGGGGCTTAAGGTTGTCGCTGTTCGTCACCCGATGCCTTATGGAGACCTCAGTGCCCAGAAAGTGCAGCGTTTTGCAACCCTTAAGGATCTTGAAATGCACAGGTGCACCGTTGAAGAGCTGGAAGAGTATGAGCCTCATGTGATCCGCGGCAATGTCATCTACGCCGGAGTCGATTATGAGGCCATCCTTAAAGAGGCTGAGAACGATCCCGACGGCTGTGATGTGATCGTATGGGATGGCGGCAACAACGATTTTCCATTTTTCAAACCCGACCTGATGGTTACCGTTACCGATCCCCACAGGGCGGGTCATGAGCTGAGGTATTACCCCGGAGAGGTAACATTGCGTCTTGCTGATGTTGTAATTATTAACAAGATAGACACTTCAGCTCCCGAAGCTATACAGGTTGTGAGGGAGAGCATAGAGAAGGTCAATCCCGGAGCGGTCGTTATCGACGGCGCTTCACCGATAAAGGTGGATGATCCGTCAGTTATACGGGGCAAGAGAGTTCTTGTGGTGGAGGACGGACCCACGCTCACCCACGGAGAAATGAAACTAGGTGCGGGAATCATAGCCGCAAGGAAATTCGGTGCCGCCGAACTGGTTGATCCAAGACCTTTTACAGTAGGAAGGCTAACGGAGACCTTTACAGCCTACCCTGAGATCGGCACCCTTCTCCCGGCCATGGGCTATGGGGAGCAGCAGCTGAAGGATCTGGAGAGAACGATTGACAATACTGATTGCGAAAGCGTAATCATTGCCACACCCATCGACCTGAGCAGGATAATAGATATAAAGAAACCCAGCACCAGGGTTTATTACGATCTGCAGGAAATAGGGGCACCTGATCTCACGATGGTGCTTGATGAGTTTCTTGAGAAATACAATCTTCAGGCGCGAAGGTAAGACCGGTTAACGTTTTACCCGGGCGTTCCCTTTCCAGATGCTCCATACCTGCTCCTCATCGGCGGGCTGGGCGTAATCGGTAAGTGAGGTAGTTGCGAGGGCGCCTGTTGCCCATCCGAACTGAATCCACTTCTGAGGCTCCATACCTTTCAGGATGGCGTAAAGCATACCACCCACAAATCCGTCGCCTCCCCCGATACGGTCGAGTATCTGTATTTCGCGCGGTTCAACAACGTGCCAGTTGTCGCCTTCCAGCATTATTGCCCCCCACAGGTGCTCATTCACGCTGACTACCTCGCGAAGGGTGGTGGCAAATACCGAAGTGTCGGGATATGCCTTCTTAACATGGCTTATCATCACTTTGAAGCTTTCTGTCTGTGCCGCCAGATCTTTGCCTCCCGTCTCTGGACCCTCAATGCCAAGACACAGTTGGAAATCCTCTTCATTTCCGACAAGAATATCCGATACCCCGGCGATTTCCCGGAAGATCTTTCCAAGTTCATCCTCGCGACCTTTCCAGAAGGATGCCCTGTAATTAAGGTCGAATGAGATCCTGGTCCCGTATTTCCTGGCTGTCCGTGCCAGCTCCAGACAAAATTTGCCTGTCTCGGGCGAAAGGGCTGCGATAAGTCCGGATAAGTGAAGTATCTGAACACCCTCATTTCCGAAAATCCTGCTGAGATCAAAATCCTTTAAATTAAGGGTTCTGCCCACCTCGCCTGCGCGGTCGTTATGCACCCTGGGCCCCCGTGTCCCGAATCCCGAATCGGCTATATTGAACTGGTGTCGATACCCCCAGGGGTCACCCTGCTCCACTTCAGCCCCTTCGAAGTCAATATGGCGGCTGGCAAGATTATCCTTAATAAATCTTGCCACAGGGCTCCCTTTAACAAACGTTGTCAGCACTTTGACAGGCAATCCCAGGTAAGAGGAGACACTCGCAACATTGGTTTCGGCACTGGTGGCCTGCATATAGAACATGTCGCTGCAGTGCACAGGCTGTGCATTCACCGGAGTAATCCTCACTCCCATGCTCGTCGGCACAAGCAGGGCCCACCTGAAATCCTTTTTAAGCTCTATCATCCTCTTTCTGGTTTAAATAATTGTTAATTATCTAGTTACATATTTTTACCTGGAACCTGGAACCTGGAACCTAGAACCTGGAACCTGGAACCTGGAACCTGGAACCTGGAACCTATTTCATCCTCTCTTTCAGCTACTTTGTCTCTTCCTCAAACCCAGGCTTTTTTAAAAGTGCAAACATATTCTTCTTATAGGCTTCCACGCCCGGCTGATCGAATGGATTCACGTCGAGAATATAACCGCTTACCGCACAGGCTACTTCAAAAAAGCAGATCATCTGTCCCATATAAAACTCGTCGAGTTCGGGTACATTCAGGGTTATTATGGGAACATTTCCGTCGTTATGTGCAATCACGGTACCCTTCTCGGCGCAGTAATTGACTTCCGAGAGCCTTTTCCCGGCAATATAGTTAAGCTGATCCGCATCCTCCTTTGCTGCCGGGACTATCATCTTCCTGCGGGGCTTATTAACGGAAACAATGGTTTCGAAAAGGATCCTTTGTCCTTCCTGGATATATTGCCCCATGGAATGGAGGTCGGTAGTAAAGTCCACGGATGACGGATATATACCTTTTCCGTCCTTGCCCTCGCTTTCTCCGAAGAGCTGTTTCCACCATTCCGCGAAATAGTGAAGACGCGGCGTGAATCCGGCAAGTATCTCAATGCTGCGTCCCGTCTGCAGGATAAGATTTCTGGCCGAGGCGTACAGCAGAGCCGGGTTTGTCAGGCCATTCCTGTTGTTCCTGGTTATCTCTTCCATTGCCTTGGCCCCTTTCACCAGTGCTTTGATATCCAGCCCGCTGATGGCGATCGGAAGAAGTCCGACAGGGCTCAGGACTGAGAATCTTCCCCCAATATTGTCGGGTATAACGAATGTTTCGTAACCGTTCAGTTCCGCAAGGGTGCGCAATGCCCCCTTTTCCATGTCGGTGATGGCCACTATTCTGTCGGCGGCGGTTAATTTACCAACTTTACTCTCGAGGTGGTCCTTGAGTATCCTGAAGGCGATTGCCGGCTCCGTGGTCGTACCCGACTTGGAAATCACAACTATCGAATAGTTCCTGTTATCCAGTATTTCAAGAAGGTCAGACATATAATCCTCGCAGATGTTCTGGCCTGCATAGAGAATATGATGCTGTTTGCCCTTCACCAGGGGTTGAAAAGTATGTGAGAGAGCCTCAATCACTGCCCTTGCCCCGAGGTAGGAGCCTCCGATGCCTATTACAACGGTTGTGTCTGACACTGATCTCAGGTGACCGGCGACCTTTTCTATTTTGTTGAGCTGGGGCAGGATATCGTCGGCCAGGGTCAGCCACCCCAGAAAATCGTTTCCCGGCCCGGTACCGTTATTAAGGCTGTCGAGGTGCCTTACCGACTGTTGTGCAAGGGCGGCAATTTCTTCATAGGTGACAAACGAGGCTGTGTTCCCAAGGTCGATACTAATATTATCCTTCATGTCCGTGTATCTTTTCAGGTTAAGTTGATAATGCAAAATTAGTAAAAAAAAGCCGTCGGGAGCGACCACG
>CAYRQY010000008.1:0-26022 GCA_964426435.1 uncultured Rikenellaceae bacterium
CATACGCTTTTGATGTAAGCAAACAGCTTTCTGTCTTTGTTGGGCTGATAATTACCAACTGCATAATAATGGGTCGTCTCGAAGGATTTGCAATGGCAAACAAGCCATGGCAGTCATTCCTCGACGGCCTTGGCAACGGAGCAGGATACGGTCTGATCCTTGTTATTGTTGCCTTCTTCCGCGAGCTCCTTGGCTCAGGCACGCTTATGGATTATCCGGTGATGGAAAAGATCGGAATCTATTCAATCGGTTACGAGGATAACGGTATGATGATCTTGCCGCCGATGGCGCTGATAGTTGTCGGAATCATAATATGGGTGCACAGGAGCCGCGATAAAAGCCTTGTTGAGAAACAATAGAACGTGAGATCATGGAAAACCTGCTTAACATATTCGTAAAGTCAATATTCGTCGAGAACATGGTTTTTGCATTCTTCCTGGGTATGTGTTCATATCTGGCAGTGTCAAAAACCGTGAAGACATCAGTCGGCCTTGGGCTGGCAGTGATTTTTGTAATTCTCATAACTATACCTGTCAACTTCCTGATAGAGAATTATATTCTGAAGAAGGGGGCCTTGTCGTGGCTTGGCAGCGGGTTCGAGGATGTTGACCTGAGCTTCCTTACATTCATTGTTTTTATTGCAGTGATAGCTGCAATGGTACAGCTCGTCGAGATGGTTATCGAGAAAGTGAGCCCTGCCCTTTACAACTCGCTGGGCATCTTTCTTCCGCTTATTGCCGTTAACTGTGCCATCCTGGGAGCCTCTCTCTTCATGCAGGAGCGCGAATACCATAACCTGGCCGAAGCAACTGTGTTCGGACTCGGCTCGGGAATTGGCTGGCTCCTGGCCATAGTGGGCATTGCAGCCATAAGGGAGAAGCTCAGGTACAGCAACGTACCCGATCCTCTTAAAGGACTGGGCATCACGTTCATCCTTACAGGGCTTATGGCAATAGCATTTATGGGATTTATGGGTATTAAACTATAACTGAACCAACCGGATCATGATCTTAGCTGTCTCAACCATCACCACGATTCTATACAGTATCATCGTATTCCTGTTCATCATTCTTCTGCTTATTGTGCTTCTGCTTTATGCAAGGGATAAGCTCACTCCAAAGGGAGAGGTTCTGCTTCAGATCAACGACCGGCAGATTTCGGTTTTGCCAGGCTCAAATCTTCTTTCCACGCTTTCATATAACAATATATACCTTCCCTCTGCCTGCGGGGGAGGGGGTACCTGTGGTATGTGCAGATGCCAGATTATCGAGGGAGGCGGTTCGATATTGCCTACGGAGACAGGGTTCTTTACCCGCAGGGAACAGCTGAATAACTGGAGGCTCTCATGCCAGGTGAAGATACGGGACAATATGACGCTGCTTCTGCCGGAATCGGTACTCGGAATAAGAAAATGGGAGTGCGAAGTTGTGTCGAATATGAATGTCGCAACCTTTATAAAGGAATTTGTTGTGAGGCTTCCGGAAGGAGAAGAGCTTGACTTCGAACCGGGAGGCTATATCCAGATAGATGTCCCGAGGTATAAACTTACCTTCAGGGACTTCATCATCGAAGAAGAGTTCAGGGAAGATTGGGATAAGTACAAGATGTGGGATCTCTCGATGAATAACACCACCGAAACCTACCGTGCCTATTCAATGGCCAACTATCCGGCCGAAAAGAACCTCATCAAGCTTAATATCCGCATTGCAACACCGCCATGGGACAACGTCAAAAAGCAGTTTGTGAGCGTGCCTCCGGGTATCTGCTCATCTTATATCTTCTCATTGAAACCGGGCGACAGGGTGATGATCTCCGGGCCTTACGGTGAGTTTCATATCAAGGATACAAACAGCGAAATGGTATATATCGGTGGCGGGGCAGGCATGGCTCCGCTGAGGTCCCATATTTTCCATCTGTTTCACACCCTGAAAACAAAGAGGAAAGTATCGTACTGGTATGGTGCGAGGTCGATGAGGGAGGTCTTCTACGAGGATGAGTTCCGTGCCATCGAAAAGAAGTTTCCCAATTTCAGCTTCAACCTGGCTCTTTCTGAACCACTTCCTGAAGATAACTGGAAGGGCTATACAGGATTCATCCACCAGGTGCTCTACGATAATTATTTGGGGAAACACGACGAACCTGAAGATATAGAATACTATTTCTGCGGGCCGCCTGCAATGAATACTGCTGTTGTAAAGATGCTTGACAACCTGGGGATACCCCAGGAGAACATATCATTTGACGATTTCGGAATATGACCCATCCATTCATGATCAGATTATCTGTTACTGTTACAGCCTTCCTTATCCTCTGCTGTTCCTGCACAACCGGCGAACAGAAGATCTCAAGCTTCGCCGGATTCACCCAGGGGACGACATACAGTATGATATTCCTTGACAGGGGAAAGATAAATCCCGATTCACTCAGGAAAGATGTGGAAAGGATTCTTCTGGAATTTGATATGTCCCTTTCACTTTATCGCGACTCATCGGTGGTGTCGAGGATTAACAGGAACGAGGATGTTGAGCCGGATGAATATTTTGTGGAAGTATTCAACAGGTCAAAAGAGATATATAACCTTACCGGCGGAGCATTTGATGTTACTGTGGGACCACTGGTGAATGCATGGGGTTTCGGTCCCGATGCACGCAAGAACTTCACCGAACAGAAGAGAGATTCCCTGATTAAACTGGTAGGGATGGATAAGGTGGAGATAAGGGAAGGAAGAGTGATAAAGGCCCTTCCGGGTATTATACTGGACTTTAATGCAATAGCACAGGGCTTTGCTGTCGATGTCGTCTGCAGGGCTTTCGACAGGAAGGGATTAAGGAATTACCTTGTCGAGATAGGAGGCGAGGTAAGGGTAAGGGGTAACAAAACCGGCACAGGCTGGAGAATAGGGATTGACAGGCCGGAAGACTTTAACATGATGCCGGGCCAGAATCTGCAGGCTGTCATAACTATCAGCGACAGGGCACTGGCCACATCCGGTAACTACAGGAAGTTCTTCATTGAAGATGGCATTAAATACTCGCACACCATCGACCCTGTTACGGGCCATCCGGTCAGGAACAGGCTCCTGAGTGCTACGATCCTGGCCCCCGATTGTGCCACGGCCGATGCGATTGCAACTGCATGCATGGTTATGGGGCTTGAAAGATCAATTGAATTTGTAAAGGCCGACGCATCCCTCGATGCCTATTTTGTCTATTCCGACGAAAGCGGAAACTTCCGTACCTGGTTCACCGATAATCTCCGCACTAACATATCAGAGAACAACCCCTGAAAACATCTCAGTCTCCGGTTTCAGTGCAGGCCGGGCATCCCGGAAAACCATCGGTTGAGTGGCACCCGACATCTGTATCTCGCGCACAGGTTATGCCTCGTTTCCTCATTTCCCTGTTTTTCCCGACATGTGTTTCGGGAAATCTTCCCCGGTCTCTCAGAAGTATTTTAATCCCGAGACCGGCAAACGCTATCAGCAGTATGATGGAACTGAATATGAGTAATTTTGGAAACATAGGACCGTCAGATTAATATTATTTCACCCGGTGGCGCTGAACATGGCCATAAAATTAAACAACCTTAGCAATTTTTTGTTTAACTTCTGAAAGAATTAAAACTCCTTGACGAGATGAAGCAATTTGAGAAATCTGAAGAGATACTGACTGATAAGGAAACCATACTTGCTGATTACAGGCTTGCCCTGGTCAGCCGCAATCTCAGTGTAACAGGCCGTCGCGAGGTTCTCTCGGGCAGGGCTAAGTTCGGGATATTCGGAGACGGCAAGGAGATAATCCAGATAGCTATGGCAAAGCAGTTCCGTAATGGCGACTGGCGTTCGGGATATTACAGGGACCAGACCTGGATGATGGCAATGGGCCTTTATGATTCGGTTGAGTTTTTTCACCAGCTTTACGGCAACACCGACAGGGATATAAACCCGGGAAGCGGGGGCAGGGTCTTTAATAACCACTTTTCGATTCCGAACATAAATCCCGATGGCACCTGGCGGGATCTGACAAAGCAGAAGAACTCATCGTCCGATATTTCCCCAACCGCAGGCCAGATGCCAAGGCTTCTCGGGCTTGCATACGCATCAAAGCTGTTTCGTCAGAACAGCGATCTTCACCGTTTTACAACCCTTTCACTGAAAGGTGACGAAGTAGCTTTCGGATCGATAGGAGATGCAAGTACCTCTGAGGGTCATTTCTGGGAGACGATAAATGCCGCCGGTGTTCTGCAGGTACCGATGGCTCTGTCGGTTTATGATGATGGTTATGGCATATCCGTTCCAAAAGAATATCAGACGACAAAAGGCAGTATTTCAGAAATTCTGAAAGGTTTCGGGAATGAGCCGGACAAGCCCGGTATACTAATATATAATGGTAAAGGCTGGGATTATCCCGGACTTATCAGGCTGTATGAGGAAGGGATAGCAATATGCAGAAGGGACCACATTCCGGTGGTATTCCACATCGAAGAGGTTACTCAGCCTCTGGGCCATTCCACCTCCGGATCGCACGAAAGGTACAAGAGCGCAGAGAGGCTTAAATGGGAGGAAGAGTTTGACCCGATAAGGAAGATGAGGGAGTGGATAGTAAGCCAGAATATTGCTGACGGAGAGGAGCTCGGGAAAATAGAAGCTGACGCGGAGCAGGAGGTGCGTGAAGCCAGGAAAAAAAGCTGGGAGATGTTCCAGGATCCCATACGGATAGAGCGGGATGCCCTGGTTAAGATCATTGGAGACCGCAAATGCAGATGTTCCGAAGAGGCTAAGGAGAACGCAGTTGACAGGATAACGGCAGACCTGAAGGGAGTGATTGCCCCGATAAGAAAGGATAACTTTATGGCTGCCAGGAAGATTATCAGGAATATATGCAAATCATGCCTGGTCGCCGACAGCCTGAATGATGAATTGAAGGGATGGCTTAAACGCAATACAGAGGATGCTGAAAAAAGCTACAACACTTTCCTCTATAATGAAACCCCCGCATCTGTTCTGAAGGTAACGCCGGTCCCCCCTGTCTGGTCACCCGGCTCACCGGAAGTGCCGGGTCGGCAGATCCTCAGGGATAATTATGACAGACTCTTTGAAAAGTACCCGCTGCTGGTCACCTTCGGAGAGGATACAGGCAATATAGGTGGTGTAAACCAGACCCTTGAAGGCCTGCAGAAAAAATACGGCGAGCTGCGTATTACTGACACAGGTATCCGCGAGGCTACCATACTGGGACAGGGAATAGGCCTGGCGCTTCGGGGAATGAGGCCCATAGCGGAGATACAGTATCTCGATTATCTTATGTATGCCCTTCAGGTTCTGAGTGATGATCTGGCAACCACCCATTACCGTACCGCCGGCAGAATGATAGCGCCTGTTATCATAAGCACGCGTGGTCACCGGCTCGAAGGTATCTGGCATTCCGGCTCACCCATGAGCATGCTGGTAAATTCAGTGAGAGGTGTTTACGTTTGTTCTCCGAGGGATATGACGAGGGCGGCCGGTTTTTACAATACTTTGCTGGAGGGAATGGATCCCGCAATAGTTATCGAACCGCTGAACGGATACCGGCTCAAGGAGAAAATGCCCGACAATATCGGGGAATACCGCATCCCGCTTGGAATACCTGAGATATTGCAGGAAGGGAATGATATAACAATCGTCACCTACGGTTCAACCGTCAGGATAGCCTATGAAGCGGTGCAGCAGCTGGCAAGACATGGCATATCGGCGGAACTTATTGATGTGCAGACACTTGTTCCATTCGATCTGAACAAGCTGATACTTGAATCTGTAAGAAAAACAAACAGGATACTATTTGTTGATGAGGATGTCCCGGGCGGCACCACGGCCTATATGCTGCAGGAGGTGCTGGAGAAGCAGGGGGGATGGTATTATCTCGATGCTCCGCCACGCACCCTTACCGGCAAGGAACATCGACCGGCATATACCACCGACGGCGATTACTTCTCAAAACCCAATGCCGAAGATATTTTCGATGCTGTCTTCGAAATAGTGAAAAAGGCGTAAACATTCAGGCTGATTATCAGTCCTTCGGGGAGTCTTCAGTGATGATTTTCAGCAGTTCGGTTGCTGCTTCGCGGGGACCGGCGGTCTCGTAGCCCGGTATGCCGAGACGGGTCCTCATCTGGCCGACAAAAACATCGTTGCTGAAGAATGAATTAAAGAAGCGTGAGGTGATATCTTCGTGCAGATCCCTGTAAGCGGGAGGGCCGAAAATATTGGCAAAATATGAATTTACAAGGCCGGAGGAAGTGGTTGTCCCCTTGCTCATCACTGCACCTGTGCGGAAAACTTCCAATGCCTTTTCAGAAGATTCAAACCTCTCAATGACAGGATGCTCGTCATCAATTTCCTCGTAGTTATTTGCGTAAAGAAGATAGTCTATTCTGTGCCCCCTGATAATCGTTTCAAACCTTGTCACGGGGATTACTATACGGGCGTTCACCTGGCTGGGGTTCATAATAATTGAGCGATCGAGGTGACCGTAGGCATATCCCGGCTGAAGGTCGTCGAGCCGCAGGAATGCCCCTGTCTCTGTTCCGTAACCCAGGGGAAAGCCCGATTCATCGAACTCAACCGAACCCATATCATCCGCAATTATTGTCATCTCACGTATCCGGTCCTCGGCAAGCACACGGAACGCTTCAAGAGTCTCAGACTTGCCGGCCCCGGTGTCGCCTATCATCAGTATGGTGGCCTCCCTGCCGCCCTGGATCAGCATCTTCACCATTGCTCCATGGAAAGGCATGTTGCCTTCTTTCATTACAAGAGAGTTATGGAGCGTGAGCGTCATCTTCTTCAGGTAACCGAAGTAGCCGAACTCTTCCCTGCCCGGTACTGCACCCACCAGTATTCCATTCTCCACATCATCATAAAACACGGTGGGATAATCAGACAGGGAGTCCAGGACACCTCCCTGGGCCCCGTAAATATAGACTGCATCAGGACTCCTTTCCAGGTCAGAGTCGTCGGCCAGCTGAAAAAGATTGCACATCGCAAAACCCAGCTCATAGAAAATAAGATGAAAATAGATCATTATCAGTTTCTTGCCGACTTTGGCAGGAAAGCATAGCCAGTCGTTGGAATCTATATCGATCAGATCAAGGGGATTCTGGTCTATCCTTCTGAACTCACCCGTTCTTCTGTTAACAGGCTGCTGGATCACCAGCGGGGGATAAATAAGCATCTGCCTGATAATGGGGACAGAATTCAGTTTTTCATACTTCGGGTTCCTGAATGGTATCTTCCTGGGTAATGAAATGACAGCCATTTCAGCTCCTGCAGGGATCTGGCGGTAGACATTCGGATGCCGGCCCGATATGTTCTCCTGTATCTGCCTGTAGACCGTCCTGATCAGGTGTGTGAGATGTTCGATCGTTTCATTGAATGTGCGGTAAGGCCTCTTGTCAAGACGGTCCCCTTCAGAGTCGTTTATTATGAACCTGTCGAAATGGCGCCAGTAATCGTATAGTGATTCTACAAAATTGTTAAGCGTCGGAAGATCATGCAGAAAAATCACTGATCCTTCAAAAATATGAGGCACAATCCTGCTTTCATTCTTTACAAGCAGCGAAAGGGTTTTAACCAGGTCGCCGACGGAGTCTTCGTTAATTTCCACACCATTGAATACCCCGAGCAAAGGAGAATTTCTTTTTTGCAGGTTCATGATGAAATGGTCAAGCACCATCCTGAATTTTCCGCTCGACAGCAATTCATCAGGTGTCTCACACATTCTCTCACGAACGCTCAGTATCGCTTTTCTGCCTGTTAACCTTAATGTGCTTTTCTGCATAATTTTGTTTTACAAAACGGCGCAAAATTATACTTTTTTTCGTGTAAAACCACTTGCAGATTAAATATTTTTATCAGGGTTTTTGCTCTTTTCCAGACCTGGGCAATAAAAAGTGCGGGAGGCAGCTGATGTTAATGAACGAATTAAGGTTCTCCTTTTTTATAAATCGGGCAGAATTTATATTTTTACGAAGGATAAATTTTTAAATTGCAGCCGTTAATAATACAAAATGAAGCCGGAACTTGACCTCTTTACCATATTGCCCGAGGATAAGATTCCTGAGAAAGGTAAGATTCTGATTTCAGAGCCTTTTCTCCCGGATAGCTTCTTTAACCGCACAATAGTCTATCTTACTGAACACACTCCTGAGGGATCAGTCGGGTTCATTCTTAACAAGAAGCTCGACCTGAAGGTCTCTGACGCCATCTCTGGTTTTGATAACTGGAAGGAGGAGCTTAACATGGGAGGCCCTGTCGCACCCGATACCCTTCACTATCTCCACAGCCTCGGCAGACAGGTGCCAAAGAGCGTCAGAGTTGATGGCGACATTCACTGGGGAGGCGATATCGACGCTATCAGGAATCTGATCCGGTCGGGATCGGTTAACCAGTCACAGATCAGGTTTTTTCTTGGCTATTCGGGATGGTCAGCCGGACAGCTTGAGCGCGAACTGAAGGAAAACTCATGGGTGATACTTAAGGTAAATACCAGTGTTATCATGAACAGCCGCGGGGTTGATGCCTGGAAGAGGGTGCTGCGAAGCTTCAAGAACAAATACCGGATGTGGGCAGATTTCCCGGAGTCGCCGGAGATGAATTAGGAGCTCATATATGCAGTATCTTGTAGACCAACTCCTTAAGTAAATCACCCGGCTCAGTGCCGGGATCCCCGAATCCCTTTGACCTCATATCATAGGTTCTCAGCAGGCTGATGATCCTGACCGTTCGGCCGACATCGTATTTCAGGGCCGACGACTCGTAGTCCTTGACAAAGTACGGATTGATCTTGAGAGCTGCTGCAACATTGTTCCTCGATCTGTCGGTGAGGTAATGGTAGGTGAGGAGCTTGCTGAAGAACCCGAACAGCGAGGCAATAGTAAGTGTTATGGGATTCTCTTTCTGGTTACCGGCAAAATAGCGGATTATCATGTTTGCCTTCAGGATATTCTTCTCTCCGATCGCCTTCTGAAGCTCGAAATTATTGAATTCCTTGCTGATACCGATATTCTTCTCGATCAGCGAGGTTGTGATAACCGGTTTATTTGCCGGAAGGGTAATAATCAGCTTGTCAAGTTCATTTACGATTTTATGAAGGTCGGTACCCAGATATTCGGTGAGCATCCCGCTTGCATTGGGGTCAGTTTTAATGCCGCGCGACATCAGGTATCTCTCAATCCACCCTGGAACCTGGTAATCGCGGAGCCTGGGGGATTCGAAATAGAGCCCCTGACTTTCAAGCAATTTGAAGAACCTGGTTCTCTTGTCAGGTGTTTTGTACTTGTAGTTTATTACAAGGATTGTTGACGAAAGCGGCCTCTCGAGATATGCTGCAAGCTCTTCGATCTTCTTAAGCGTCTGGGCTTCCCTGACAATAAGAACCTGGTGGCTGGCCATCATGGGGAACCTGCGGGCTATCTCTGTTATCTCATAAATTGTGGTATCATCACCATAGATTATTATCTGATTGAAAGCCTTCTCTGATTCCTGAAGGACCTTCTCCTCGATAAAATCAGTTATGACATCAATATAGTATGGCTCCTCACCGGCAAGAAAATAGACCGGTTTAAAGATCCTCTTCTTCAGGTCGGAGATGATTTCCTCGAAGGTAATTGCCATTATCAGAATCTGAGGTGTTTGACTGAAATCCTGTTGTCCTTGATTTCGCGAAGGGCATCAATCCCTATCTTCAGGTGGGTCTCGACATATATGTCAGTTACCAGGCGGTCGCTCCGTTCTGTCTTGATCCCCGTTGATATCATCGGCTGATCGGAGACAAGCAGCAGGGCTCCTGTTGGAATTTCATTGGCAAAGCCCACAGTGAAGATTGTGGCTGTCTCCATATCAATCGCCATTGCCCTGGTCTTGACGAGGTACTTTTTAAACCTGTCGTCGTATTCCCACACCCTTCTGTTTGTTGTATATACTGTCCCCGTATAATACTCCTTCTGATGTTTTATGATGGATGCCGAGATAGCGCTTTGCAGCTGGAATGCCGGCAGGGCCGGGACTTCAAGCGGAAGATAATCGTTCGAAGTGCCATCGCTCCTGATGGCTGCAATCGGAAGGATCAGGTCACCAAGCTTGTTCTTCTTCTTAAGTCCTCCGCATTTCCCAAGGAAAAGAACCGCATCGGGATTGGCGGCGCTCAGCAGATCCATTGCCGTGGCGGCATTCGGACTGCCCATCCCGAAATTGACAATGGTAATACCGTCAGATGTAGCACTCGGCATATTCTTGTCCCTTCCCTCGACCTCCACATTATGCCACCTGGCGAACAGATCCACGTAGTAAATAAAGTTGGTGAGCAGAAAATACTTGCCGAAGGTGTCAATACCTTTGCCTGTATATCTCGGGAGCCAGTTATTGACAATTTCCTCTTTGGTCTTCATAATTTTTCCTTAAATTACCGCTTTCAAAAGTACAAAACAAAGTTGAAAGAGTTAAATCTGCCGAAATATTCCCACAGGATAATCAGGAAAGGTGAATCGGAGATGATATTCGATCCTTTGCGTAAGAAGTATGTAAGGCTGACCCCTGAAGAGTGGGTGCGGCAGAATTTTATTCAGTACCTTATGGATAAGGGTAAATATCCTCCCGGTCTTATGGCTGTTGAACACTTCTTCACATACAATAACCTGAAAAGGAGGGCCGATATCCTGGTGCATAACAGGAGAGGGGAGCCTGTTCTGATAGTCGAATGCAAGTCGGAAAATATAGAGCTTGATAAGGAAGTGTTAGAACAGGTAATAGATTACAACCGCCGTTTCAAGGTACCATACCTCGTTGTCACCAACGGAATGGAAAACCGGGCATTCAAATTCAATGGGGATCCGGGCATGTACGAGGAGATGGATTATATTCCCCTTTACGAAGATTTACTGATCAGCATGGAGGAATGATCGAAGTTGCGTGCGCGATAATAAGGAACGAGGATGATAAGGTGCTGATCGTCCAGAGAGGGGAGAAGGCCGATCACCCGCTTAAGTGGGAGTTTCCCGGGGGCAAGCTGAATGAGGGGGAGAGCGGAGAGGATTGTATAATCAGGGAAATCAGGGAGGAGCTTTCGATGGATATTGTGATCTGCGGCACTCTCGAACCGGTAAGTTACGATTATGTAACGAAACAGGTAAAGCTGATCCCGTTCATTTGCGATACACTGGATGATCTGCCGTTCCTTGCCGAGCATAACGATTTCAGATGGCTCGATGAAAAAGAGCTGCTTACAGCCGACCTCCTGGATGCAGATCTGCTTATTGCCAGACAATTAATTAAAGATGATATTAAGAAAGACTGCTGGCAATCCGTTTCGTCAGCAGCAGATATTACCCCGGCTGAGGAGAAGGACCTTATAGCCCTGCTGGAAAACATGATGAGCAGAAAGGAGGCGGAGTTTTTTGCCGAATCTGCCTTTGAAAACAAGGCTATTCTTCTCAAACTGCTTGAGTATTCCGTTAATGCTGACAGCAGGCTTGCCTTCAGGGCATCGTGGACACTTACCAAGGTCTTTGACAGGTACCCGGATCTGATTTACCCGCATATCAACCTGATAGCCGGCAGCCTGGATAAACTGGATAATGAGAGCACACAGCGCTCCTTTCTCCGGATTCTCTCACTTTCTGATTTCCTGAGGATAGATCCGGAATTACACGGAATGGTTGCAGATCACTGCTTCAACGCACTTAAATCGGGCTTTTCGGCAATAGCCATCAAGGCTTATTCAATGGAGATCCTTTACAGGCTTTGCCTTATCTATCCCGGACTTATTTACGAGCTGAGTTCGTCAATAAACATGCTTCAGGGTGAAGGAGCAGCTGGTATAGTTGCGCGCGGCAGGATAATACTAAAAAAGCTTGCGGATATCAGTTCAGACCTTTTATCCAGTCCGACATAAGTTTCAGGACATCCTCTGAAAATGTCTCCTCAATCTCCCCGTATTCAGAAGGGAGCCCGGTATTGCTGTTCTGAAAAAGGTGATTCAGCCCCGGCAGACTCAAAGTTGTCACCCGGGAATTGCCGCCCGCCCTGACCGCCTTCTCAATAGCCCTGAGGTTCACATCCCATGCCACCTGCAGGTCCTTTTCCCCGTTAAGGGCAAGGACATGGCATCTCACTTTCTTCCAGTACTTTGCAGGATCGGTTATCATAAAATACCTGATCCAGGTGTAAGCGGCTTTTCCAAATGATGCTGAAAGCTCCCCGACATTCTTTTCAATCTCTTCCGGGGAGACTCCCTTTTTTGACAATATTTTCCTGTAAGCGGCCATTACCTTCTCTTCAGCCCTGTTGTTATCAGTCTCTTTTTTTATGATCGCAAAGAGCTTCCTGTTTGTTGCGATGTTTTCATTAATCTGTTTCCCGTCCATTCCCATAGCCAGTGAGACGTCCCTGTTCTGCCGGTGTAATATCTCTTCTCCTTTTACTCCCGGTCCTGCGAGTGAGATGATAAAATTCACACCGGGAACTGCCGAAGCCACCATCGGTGCTATCAGTCCCCCTTCGCTGTGTCCGGCCAGGCCCACCTTGTCCGGATTGATTTCCGGCCTGGTTATCAGGTATCTGTAACCAGCCTCGGCGTCGGTCGCCAGGTCAGCAGTGGTCGCTGTAACCGGATTACCCTGCGACCCACCCACACCCCGGTCGTCATAGCGCAATACCGCTATACCGTTACGGGTAAGGTAATCGGCTATTACGAGAAAAGGCTTATGCCCGAGCAGTTCCTCATCCCTGTTTTGTGCACCCGATCCGGTGATCAGGACTACCGCAGGAAAAGGACCCGCCCCTTCAGGTATGGTCAGTGTGCCGGCAAGGTTAATGTTGAATTTCTCATTGTGGAATGTCAGATCCTCACTTTTATAGGGGAAGGGAGGTTTGGGCTCCTGGGGTCTGTTAAGGGTGAAAATGGTTTTCAGCCTTCCGAGGTTAAGCGGAAATGTTCTTCCCGCCTGCATCCATGTCCCCTCGATAAGGGTGTCATTTACCAGTGTCCCGTTGTACTCGGCGAGCATGGCGCCTGCCGAGATCTTAATGTCCCTGCCGGAAAGGGTTACCGGGCCAAGTTTAATACCCTTTGCGCCCTGATCGGGGCTATCCATAGTGGCAACAAGCGAGTCCTTTCCGACAACGGAAAGATTGAAAATTATCCTCACGCTGATTGCAGAAACTTCGATCCTGCCGAGCCATGAACCTGCAACTGCTTGTTTTTCAGCTATGTTCTGGCCTGCTATCTCCATTGTCAGGAGTGAAAAGGCCAAGAAGAGGGCGGTAAAAGTGATTATTCTCATTGATGAAGGATTGTGGTATTAAAAATACAATTTTAAGTTGAGTAATCTTCCGGCTGATGGTTTTCGCCTGTACTTTTGTACTTTTGACCTGATAATTTACAGAAATGAGAATAGTTGACACACGGGGCCAGCAATGCCCGGCACCACTGATTGCAGCTAAAAAAGCGCTTAATGAAACGGACAGAGGCCAATCATTTCAGGTTCTGACAGACAATAAAGTGTCTTTCAGTAATTTATGTCGTTTCCTAAGCGACAACGGGGCAAAATTCAGTACTGAAGAGAAGCATGGAACATGGACACTGACTGTAACAGGAACCGAAGAACCACCCGGTGAGATCCGTGCAGAAGAGTATTGTTCAACCATTGAGAATACTTTCCCGAGAGGGGATTTTGTTATTGCCTTCTCCGGCGACAGGATGGGAGAGGGGGCAGAGGGGCTTGGCAGAC
The DNA here is from genome assembly GCA_964426435.1 of uncultured Rikenellaceae bacterium. Classification (GTDB taxonomy): domain Bacteria; phylum Bacteroidota; class Bacteroidia; order Bacteroidales; family VadinHA17; genus LD21. The sequence goes on from CAYRQY010000008.1 coordinate 13,765, forward strand.
TGCTGATGGTTAACTTCTTTAAGGCAATAAAGGGCCTTGACCTTCTGCCCGGCAGGCTTCTATTTTACAACAGCGGTGTCACTCTTGCATGCGAAGGTTCTGAAGTGATTGAATACATAAGGGACCTGGAGAAGATGGGGGTTGAGATTCTGATTTGTGCAACCTGTATCGGCTATTATAACCTTGAGGATAAAAGGGCAGTAGGCACACTGAGCAATATGTTTGAGATTGCCCAGGCCATGGCATCCGCAGGGCATGTTATTAAACCCTGAATTTATCAGGCATCATGAAGACAGATCTTCTTAAACTGGTTGAGGCAGGGGGGTGCTCCGCTAAAATATCCCCTATATTGCTTGACGAGATACTAAAGCAGGTTCCATTGCCAGATGATCCTGATATACTGGTTGATATAAGTACTCACGATGATGCGGGCGTTTATCGTATCAGCGACACTCTTGCCCTTGTCCTTACCACAGATTTTTTTCCCCCTCTCTGCAGCGATCCCTATGAGTTCGGTCAGATTGCTGCCGCCAACTCGATAAGCGATGTGTATGCCATGGGGGGTAACCCGGTACTGGCTCTGAATATAATGCTATTTCCTTCCTCAAGACTTCCACTGGAGGACTATGCCGCAATACTCAGGGGTGGGGCTGACAAGGCGGCGGAAGCGGGAGTGAGGATAATCGGAGGTCATACCATCGACGACGATATCCCCAAATATGGGCTGGCGGTGGTTGGGTTCATTCACCCAGGTGAGATAATAACCAATGCCGGAGCGGTTCCCGGAGACTACCTTGTTCTTACAAAACCAATCGGGACGGGAATTATCCTTGCCGCGCAAAAGCTGGGCATTGCTCTTCCCGGTGATGAAGAGGAAGCAAAAGAACAAATGAAGCTTCTCAACAGGTCAGCTTCGGAAGTGATGAAGAGACACGGCATAAGGGGGGCAACCGATATAACAGGTTACGGACTGGCCGGACATGCCCTGAAGATGGCGAAAGCCGGCAATGTAAGCATTGAAATCAGTATGAAGAATGTACCACTTATCGGAAGCACAGGGAAGCTTGCCGATGAGGGTTGCATACCGGGTGCAGCGTTCCGTAACCTTGATTTCATTGACGAAAGCACACTGTTTCATCCGGTTCTCGACTACAACCTGCGAATGATCGCCTGCGATGCCCAGACCTCGGGGGGTATACTGATGTGCGTACCGGAAGATCTTACGGATACTCTCCTCGGCGACCTCCATGCCCGGGGACTCACCTCATCATCCGTGATCGGACGCGTCACCGAAAAGAAAGATAAATACCTCCTCCTTTCGAACTAACCCTCTTCTTTCGCCTATCATCTATCTTCTATCATCTATCGCCTATCATCTATTCCGCTATCGCGGAATCTCCACTTCGTTTCGATCGCCCATCATCTATCATCTATCATCTATCTTCTATCTTCTATCATCTATCTTCTATCATCTATCTCCTTACCGTCCTCAGCTTATTTCTCTCGTTAACCGGGTCCGCATCCATCACCCATAGGCCGCGTCCGTGGGTGGCAATAATGATCATGTTGTCGCGGGGGTGTATCCCCATGTCGTGGACATATGAGAACGGAAGGGTTCCCAGTACGTCCCACTTCCTGCCACCATCTTTGGATACAAACACGCATCCGTCGGTCCCGGCATATAAAATATCCCTGTTCCCCGGGTCTTCACGTATCACATTCACCGGCCCCACCGGAATATTCCCCGAGATATCCTGCCAGGTGTCTCCGAAGTCTGTTGATTTCCAGATATATACCTGGAAATCATCATCCCTCTTGCCGGTCTGTGTAAGGTAGACTGTACCGATATCATATCTTGATGCGACAATACGTGAAACAAATTTCTCAGGCACAGCGCCGCTCCTTATCTCTGTCCAGTTCTTCCCGCCGTCTTTCGTTCTCCAGATCCTTCCGTCGTCGGTCCCGGCATAGATAAGGCCGAACCGCAGGGGCGATTCATCGAATACCGAAATGGTCTGGTAACTTATGTCGCCCATTTTTGCGGGATTGTTATGGGAAAGGTCCGGACTGATGAATTCCCAGGTATCGCCCCTGTCTCTCGACATCATCAGGTATTGCATCCCATGGTAGATAATATCCGGGTTATGTGGTGAAATAAGGGTGGGAGCGATCCATTCCCCCCTCAGCGGAGTCTCTCCGGGAAGTCTCTGGGGAAGAAGCCTTTTCGAGCTCTGCGGGTAGTTATCGAGCTGGGCCCTCTGCAGCTGCCCGTAAAATCCGCTGGCATAAATGGTGTTATTATCGGCAGGGCTTATATTGTGGGTGGAGCCTTCTCCTCCCAGCGTGCTACTGAACTCAACGGAAGGCACCCTGTCTCTTCCCCTTGAAAGATCAACCACTCCGGAGTAGCTGCCGTGATCCTGAATTGATCCGAAGACCCTGAAGGGTGTGCTGTTGTCGAATCCCAGGTTGAAGAATTGAATAAGAGGGAGCTCCTGGATCGGATATTTCCAGGTTTTTCCCTTGTCGTAGGAGATTGTCAGTCCGCCATCCTGCACATTAAGAAGATAGTTGGAGTTGGCGGGATCGATCCACAGGCCGTGATGGTCGACGTGAGGGCCTCTGAGCGACTGGAATGTCCTTCCTCCATCGGTCGACTGGTTAAGCTGCAAACCCATTGAATATACGGTGTTCTCATCGTTCGGATCGACACGTATCTGGCCGAATACCCATCCGTAAGTTGCCGAATGTCTCTCCATAAAGGTTTTCTGTTCCGGTGTCAGACCGCTCACCTGGGTCCAGGATTCACCCGAGTTGTTTGACCTGTAAACGGTAGCCCCCTTAATCACATCCTGCCGCTGCCTTCCGTATGAGTCAAGCTCACCGGGCTTGGCGGGATATGCTACCTCGTAGTTGTCGACCAGGGCATAAAGTACTTTCGGGTTTGAAGCGCATATGTCAATTCCTATCCTGCCAAGCTTGTTGGGAGCCGGCAGTCCGGTGTTTATCTTTTTCCAGTTACGGCCTCCGTCGGTCGATTTCCAGATGCCGTTGTTAATTGTTGTTTCATAGGTCCTCGGATCGTTCCATTTAAGCCTCATCCTTTCCCAGGTTGTGCAGTAAAGGGTATTCGGATCACGGGGGTCGAGAACGAGATCGTAAACACCTGTATTTTCGTCAATATAGAGTATCTTCGTCCAGCTCTTCCCGCCGTCGGTGGTTTTGAAGAGCCCCCTCTCCTCATTCGGGGTCCACTCATGACCTGTTGCTGCAACATAAACAATATTGGAGTTTTTTGGATTGATCCTGATTCTGCCGATCGTAAATGTGTTTTCAAGGCCCGTCACCCTCCATGTTTTCCCCCCGTCGGTGGTCTTGAAAACACCGCAGCCGGCATTTGAGCTGCGGAAGATATTGGCTTCTCCTGTGCCAACCCATACCACATCAGGATTATTGGGGTCGATGGCAATATCGCCGATTGAACCGGTCGGCATTGCATCAAAAACCGGCTCAAATGTGGTTCCCTCATTGGTCGATTTCCAGACACCGCCGGTCGCAGAACCTATCCATATTGTATAGCTCTTTCCCCGTGGAGAGATAGCCTCAACGTCTGTGCATCTGCCGCTAATATTGGTGGGACCGACGAACTGCCACTGAAGATCCTTGAAAGGGGATGCTTTCAGCATCTCATTCTGTTTGGCAAACAAGGCTGCCTTTTCAGTGCCGGCAAGAATCGGACTCTTAACCTGTCCGGTCAGACCTGATGCAGTCAGGAGGAGTGCACAAAGTAAAAACAATGACCTGACGATGTAATTCTTTCGTGGTTTCATAGCAGAGGTTTTAAGGTTATGTTAATAAAATCAGATTGACTATTATGTGTTGATTCATTCTCCCGTTGGAGGGATTTTACGGGCATTCGGAATTTTGTTTTGAAGGATAAATATAGGGAATATTGGATGAATTGTGATGCATATTGCAGGTAAGATTATGGTTACACAGAGGACCACAGAGGGTTAAGAAGGGCAAGGACTATTTCGGGAGGGAGAACAGGAACTCGGTTCCGCCGCCAGCGCGGTTCCTGATAAGGATCTCACCCTTATGCAGAAGAATGGCATTCTTCACTATTGCGAGGCCAAGGCCCGTTCCGCCGCTCTTCCTTGAACGACCTGAATCGATCCTGTAGAACCTTTCAAAAACCCTGTTGATATGTTCCTCGGGAATTCCCACTCCGTTATCTGAAAAGGAGAAGTGGTAAAACCTTTTATCCTCGTTATACAGAAGCACCCTGATTGTTGTATTTTCGCCCGCATAATTGATTGCATTCTCAACCAGGTTCTGAAAGATCGACAGGATCAGCGACCGGTTGCCTTTGACAGTTACCTCGTTTCCCACATCAATCTCTACCTTCATCTTCCTGCTCTCTATTGCCGACTTGAAGTTATCCCTAACCTCCCTGATTATTTTTTTGATCTTCACTTTCTCCATGTTGAATGACGCAGATGCTTCTTCGATCTTGTTAAGCTCCGATATGTCGTTGATCAGCCCTGTAAGCCTGTCAGCCTGGGCAAGCGCCTTTTCAAGGAAATACTTCTGTTTCGACGGCTCCATTGATGAATCGTTCAGCAGCGTCTCGAGATAGCCTTTCACCGAAGATACCGGTGTTTTCAGCTCGTGCGAGATATTTGAGGTCATTTGCTGTTTTATCAGCTTGTTCTTCCCGATTTTGGTTATGTCGCTGAGTATTACCTCAAAGCTCCTGTCCTTGAAGATAACGCATTGAACCTTGAAGAACCTGCCATCCCTGCTTACCTGGTATTCCATCTTGGGCAGGTCCGACAGAGAAATTTCCGCCTCGGAATGCATGTCGACAAAATCGATTATCTGGGAAAGTTCAGGAATCTCCCTGAAGTCTGAGGAGAATATCCTGAGATCGCCCGATATCATATTCAGAAGATGCACGAAATGATCATTGTTGAAGATCTTTTTCTTATCCTGCGAGAAAAAGGCAATTCCTTCATTAAGGGCATCGAGATGATTGAAGAACTTCTCCTTCTCGAGGGCAAGATCATTCTTGGTCTGCAGCAGGTTGTTATAGATTGTCATAATCTCCTCTCCGATTATCCCGATCTCATTCCTGGGAAATTTCGAGTTGAAATCAAAGGGTTCATTATTTCCCACGCGCAGTGCAAAATCCTTCAGCTTTGTGATCGACTCACTTAACCTGCTGGTGATCACAAGCATAATGAGCCAGATTGAGATGAATGACAGAAATATTACAAGGAGAAAGAATTTCTTTGCCTTAAGGAAGTTTGCAACATTGACATCGTAAACGACCGCTGTCCGTATTATATACCTGTCAAGTCTCTTTGCATAATAGTAGTATGCCTGACCTGTCGTTTCCGAACTCCTTATTGCTGTGCCGTATTCAGAATTCAGGGATTGCGCTATTTCCGGTCTTCCGAGATGATTCTCCATCCTGTCCCAGTCATGAACAAAGCTGTCGAACAGGATACTTCCGGACAGTGCAGCAATGGTTACGCGAAGATTCGGTTGCGGAAGCAGCCTGATCAGCGAATCAATTTTCCGGTAATCACCATTCTCTGTGATATTGTTGGCTCTGATGTAGTTATCGGTTATTATGGTAATATTGTAAAGTTCGTCGTTGAGTGCCTCAATGCGGTAATCCTTCTCCCGCTTGTAGAGATAAAGAAGGATAAGGACCGTAAACAGAAGGAATACGATGGAATAGTATAGAAACAGGTTGTTCCTGAATGATTTTCCGAAGATCATGGTTTCCTTATCAGAATTCGAAGAAATACCCGTAGCCTGTCTTATTCTTCAGGAACCTGCCGTGATCACCCAGTTTTGTCCTCAGGCGGGTAATATTAACATCGACGGTACGCTCGGTAACAATCACCTCACTGCCCCATACTCTTTTCAACAGCTCCTCCCTCGAAAATACCCTTGTCTGATTTTCAAGCAGGAGCTTAAGAATCTCATACTCCTTTTTCGTAAGATCTGCTCTTTCATCGTTGATTACCACTCGTTTTCGCATTGTGTCGAGCTCGATATCCCCGAACCTGAGAAGGGACTGTTGTTTGCTTCTTTCTTTCTGTGATCTTTTAAGAACGGCTTTTATTCTGGCTGTCAGTTCGTTGACCGAGAAGGGCTTTGATATGTAATCATCTGCTCCCAGGCTGAATCCGGTGAGAATATCATTCTCTTTATCCTTTGCCGTCAGGAATATAATGGGTACGTTATTCTCCAGTTCCTTACGCAGTATATCTGCAAATTTAAACCCCGAAACCGGCCCCATCATCACATCCAGGAGGATAAGGTCAAATTTGTCCAGGGACCTTTTCATCGCCTCTTCTGCGGAGTGGGCTATCTCAGTCTGATAACCCTCGTTGCTGAGGTTGTATTGAAGAATCTCGCAGAGATCCTCTTCGTCGTCAACAATAAGTATCCTGATTCCTTTTTTATCCATATACCGGTTTTTATAATGGTTTACAGTCAGTCATCAATAATATTCTTTTTGTGTAAAATTACAAGTATTTAATAAATAATGGTATTACAATTCTGTTACATACTGATGATTATCCGAAGGTCTGTTTATTATAGCCGTCGGGAACTTTTCAGCAGGTCAGACAATGCCGGGCGAACGGCTCAATGTAAAAGCGCATGTCAGTCCGACATGCGCTTCTACCGGTTTAAACTAATTATTATCTGTTATGTAATTAGTTTCTCTTCAATGCCTCTTCTGTAAGATTAAGTAGTCATATAATCAATTAGAACAAAGTGTAGCTCAGTCTTATATGGAAAGTAATGCCTGGTTCCAGTTTGGTAAAGAACGGATCGGTAACGTTAAATGATCTGAAAACAGATTCTTTTGTGGCGTTAAGCAGGTTATCGATCTTTATGCCAAGCTGGGTTCTGTTATCCCTTCCAAAGCTTTTATTTGCATTAAAATTGAGGCTGTGAAAGGGGAGTGTATAAATATCGGGCAGGTCAGCTATACCAACATACTGAAGGGTGATACCCTGAACGTTGTAAAACAATCCTGCTTCAAAACCCTTCCAGAATCCATCTTCACCTCCATCATATGTGAGTCCGGCATTAATTATATACGGAGCCTGTCCGGCCATTACCCTGCTTTTACCTATTGTCTGGCCGGTACGTGCATTTTCTATCCTCGATTGTAATTCGGTCGTGCTTAACTCTATACTGGACTTTGTAACGGCAAAATTGGTTGACAGGCTGAAATTACTGAGAGCTGCACTTACCAGGCTTAAATTCTGCCTTAACTCCACTTCTGCTCCGGTTACCTTTCCGTCACCGACATTCCTGGGCTGAAAAGATCCCGACTGAGTTGCGTACTGGACTATCTCAATCGGACGGATGAACCTCTTGCTGAATCCGCTCAGTGATATCATCTGACCATTTCCCTGGAAAATTTCCCACCTGATGTCGAGGTTATGAATAAATGTGCTTACGAGATTACCATCCCAGTATTCAACACCTATTGCCTCGTTGGAGTCCCTGAACATTCCTCCTATAAAGGTTCTGTTGCTTACAGGGTCTGCTATTTCTGCATATGATAACTCCTTGAATGACGGTCTTGCAATTGTTTTGGCATATGACAACCTTAAATTCTGGCTGGCTGAAAGATTGTAGATAATATTAACCGAAGGGAAAAGGTTGATATCATCAAGCACTTTTTCATTGCTGAGAACATTGGTGCCAAGCTGATCCTGCCCTGTATAACGCTGGCTGTGTTTTTCCATCCTGACACCAACTATTGTTTTCAGGTTTTTCAACAGGCTGAGCTCCGTCGAGATATATCCGGCCACATTGGATGAACTTGCGTCAAACTGGTTTGGATTTGATGGCATGAAATGAGCCTCGTACGTCGTGCCGTACATGGTATCGGTTCCGTATAGCGGCCAGAGGTTTTCAGGCCGGAAGATCTCATCAGGATTACCGGTGAGCGGAACATTTCTGATATTAAAAGCATATTTCCTGATAATAAATTCGCGATGTTTCCAGGTATATGCTCCTCCGAAGTTTAATCTCGACCTGTTGCCGTTTAGATCGAATTCTTTTGTCATATGCAATACGCCGGCAATATTTGTCTCCGAAAGGTTTCTCCATATCCTTTCAGGGAAACCACCCTCGGTGTTTATTCTTAACGTCTGATTATCTGTTACATATCTCAGGAACCTTGTGTCGGGATCCTGAATTACGGATATTGTCGGAGAAATTTTCCATACAATCTCGAGCCTTGGGCCGCTTAAGACATGTTTTCCGTCCAGGAGAACATTTGTAAGTGAGCGCTGGTTATACTCGAGATTGTGCTGAAGACCATGAAAATTACTCCCTTTTTCCGAACCTTCATAATCAAATATTCCTGCCTTGGATTCCCCATTCTGGAGATGGAGGAAATTGAGCCGGTATTTCGACTGGCGGGTTTTCATGGCTATTCCTGCCATTGAGCTCATCAGTACACTCTTAACACCAAAGTCACCCACCTGGAACTCCCGTACCTCCAGTTCATTAACATCCTGGTTGGCTGAGAGACCGTATCTCCCGTATTCTGCGTCCTTGTAAAACTCAGTGTTGCTTTTGTATGAGAATGCAAAATTGTATCCCAGAGTTACCTTCTTCAGGGGTATCTGGTTCCCTATGGATGTGCTCAGGCTATAGTCAATGAAGCTGTTCTGCCTGATAGCCGCCATTGTGGGATTAAAACTTTCAAGGATCTCCCTGTAGCGTAGTCCGGCTTCAGTTTCAGGATTGCCAATAACGCTGGCGAAGAATGGGATATCGGTTATTGCAGGTATGGAACGTGTCCCGTCATCGAACCCGAGAAAATCATATTTTCCACCCGGATAGCTGAGGTAGTCGCTCCTGAAATGATAATCGGGGTTGAATGCCGTACTCAAAGAAAATGAGACTCTCTTCTGTTCGGGAAAATCTTTAAGAGCTATGTCGATCACACCTCCGGTGAAATCAGCAGGCAACTCTGCACTGAATGATTTGTACACTATTATGTTATCGATAACGCTTGTGGGAAATATATCCATCTGCATTGTATTGCGGTCCGGATCCAGCCCTGGTATGTCAACACCGTTTACAATTGTTTTGGTATATCTGTCTCCCAGGCCGCGCACATATACATATTTTCCTCCTTCAACGGTAACCCCGGTGACACGCTTCATGGTCGATGCCGCATCAGAATCGCCGATTTTTCTGAAACCTGCTGCGGAAATCCCGTCAAGCAGGCTGGGTGATTTCATTTTCACTGTAAACAGAGCAGATTCGGTGTTACGCGACATGCTTGCGCTAACCACTACCTCAGAAAGACCGTGTGCCGCCGCAGTTAAACGGATATCGTCGAGCAGGGTTACTTTGCCAGCAGTTACCACTAAATCATTCAGCGTCAGGGTCTCATAGGAAACAAATGAGATCTTCAGATTATAAACCCCGGGTTCGAGGTTTATGTTGAACTTGCCATCGAGGTCGGCAAGACCTCCCCTTGTTGTTCCTTCAACAACTACGGCAGCTCCGATAAGGGGTTCACCATTAGCCCCATCAAACACACTGCCTCTGATGAACCCGTTCTGAGAATAGAGACTGAGGGTCAGGAGGGACAGACAGATCGGTAAAAAATACTTTAACAGTTTCATAATCAGATAATATTAGTTTTTGTTATTATCAAAACCCGCAGGGCCGGTACCCTGCGGGCTTTGATTTGTTATTGTTTATTAAAAATCAGTCAGTTGATTTGCTGCACTTGCCCATGTCCAGCCTTCAAAAGCTGATTTATCAGCTCCTGCAGTTCTGGTTGCGGGTGTCACTTCGGTGGCATGCACGTGGGTCCCGTTCAGGAAAATGGAGGTTAAAGCAACTCCTGCTGCGGGTACTACCTGCAGATTGGTAAAACTCAGAATGCCGGCGGCAAAATTACTCTGTGTTACGGCACCACTGAGGGTGAGATCGCCACGACCGTTGCTGGTTGACGGATCAGGGAAATTGAAGAAGTAAATATTCTCAAAGCTGCCTCTGGCTCCGTCTCTGAAATCGCCAAGTTCGGCAACCGGGCTGCCCTTTACCGAGCCATTTTTAACGGTATGTGCTGCCAGCATGGCTCCTTCAGGACCATCGATCTCAAGGGCATGATCTGTTCCGGAACCGCAAATAACTATGAAGTTATCAAGTGTACCGGCCCACGACTGATCGGTATCGATGGCATCGTCATAGGAATTCCAGACAAGAGCATTCTTAACGTTAACCGTTCCTCCGAACCATTCTATGCCATCATCATCGTTGGCGACAACCTCAACATTTTCAATGATCGTTCCCGACCCGACGCCTCCGAGCGTCAATCCGTTGATCTCATTGCCTTCTCCTATGTTAGCACCTCCGTGACGTATCGAGATGTATTTTATTATTCCTGAATCGTCTAACGGATCGGTTCCGCCATAGCGGCCATTCAGGTCAGATACCGGAATGCCTTCGATCTGCATCTCATTGGTTGAAGCTGATATTGGAGCTTTCCCAAGTACAATAAGGCCTCCCCACAAACCTGGTACTGTCGGGTCGAGGTTGGGACTGGCAATCTCACCGGGGAGTATCTGGTCAGCAATGGTTGTGAAAATTATCGGGGCAGAAGCGGTACCTTCGGCTTTCAGTTTACCTCCGCGTGCCACCAGCAGACAAGTTGCATTCGAACCTGTTCCTTCACGGCCTTTAACAACAACACCAGGTTCGATGGTGAGTGTTACACCATCAAGTACTGCGATACGACCTTCAAGTACGTATATCTTTCCGGTTTCCCAGGTGGTATTAGAGCTTATATTCGATGTAACGGATATGGTAGGCCTCGATTTTACATTGATAACTCCTGTTGCAAGGCCTGATTTATTGTTATTGTCAGTTACAGTAAGTGCCACTGAACCTGCTCCGACACTTCTGGATGCGCTGAATGATATAACGACAGAGCCTGTTGTTGCTCCTGCTGACGGAGCTGTTTTTACAGTTGCAGTCCCGCCTGTTGCAGTTAAGGTTGCCGATTTATAACCTCCCTCAGCGGTAAATGAGAATGATATGTCAACGCTTAGCAGAACTTCAACTTCAGCATTGGCAGGAGGTGTGATTGCCGGGGCTCCTTTCTCAAAAAGAGAAAGAACTGCAACTGCACTCTCCGTCTGACCTTCGGCATCCTTTACTATTAATGTAACTGCACCGGCTCCTATAGAGTTACCCGCTGTAAAGGTTACTACTATTGTGCCGGTCGAAGCACCCGCAGCTGCATTGGTCTTAATTACAGCAGTGCCGCCAGTGGCTGTAACTGTTGCAGATGCGAAGCCTGCCTCTGATTTAAACTGAAAAGTCAAATCAGCGCTGGTTTTGACTTCCAGAGTCGTTGCAGCAGGAGGTGTGATCTCCGGCAATGCATACTCTTTCTTGCAGGAAGCCAGAATAACAAATAACGTCAATAGACTAAACAAAACTTTCTTCATGATTTTCTTTTTAATTATTAATTACGATTACGATCTTTTTTCTGGGGCGAAGGTAGACCGATACTGTTTCACCGGGGTTAAGGAGTTGTTAAGATATTGTTACAATGACTCATTAACGCAAATAACTGTTAATCAATAATATATATTCAGAATCATACTATGCAGATAATCTGTATGAATATTGCCTCCTGTCAGTTTTTTCACGAGATTTGCATAACCAGAAACAACCTTAAAATGGTGTACCGCATACTCGACATATTCTTTGTTGTTTTCCACACAACCCTTACCTTGTTCAATCTTTTCGGCTGGATATTTAAGAAAACAAGGGTCATTAACATGATCACCCTTGTTCTTACGGGTTCCTCATGGCTCTTCCTTGGACTGATAACCGGCACAATGGGCTATTGTCCGCTTACCGACTGGCACTTCAGCATTCTTGAAAGGATGGGACAGACCGGTCTGCCTGCCTCATATATAAAATACCTTGCCGACAGGCTCACAGGACTAGATGTGAACCCGTCGCTTGTCGATAGTATAACATTGTATGCTTTTCTCGCAGTATTGGTACTATCTTTGGGTTTTAATATAAAGGATTTTATTAGTCGAAAGTCAGGAAAGAGGGCCTCAAGGACCGTTTTGAAGGAAAAAACAAGAGTAAAAAGATAAGAGTAACAGAACCTGGAACCTGGAACCTGGAACCTGGAACCTGGAACCTGGAACCTGGAACCTGGAACCT